>NZ_JAPDDT010000006.1:300000-394109 GCF_025950235.1 Luteolibacter arcticus
TACGGTGTTGGCATGTGGAAGCGATCAACGCTCACCACCACCTTAACCGAAAAATGAACACCAATCGCAAAGTCATCCTCGTCACCGGAGCCAGCAGCGGCATCGGTGAAGCCACCGCCCGCCACCTCGCCGCGAAGGGCCACCACCTCGTCATCGGCGCCCGCCGCACCGACCGGCTCGAGAAGCTCGCCGCCGAACTCAATGCCGCCGGCGGCTCGGTGGAATTCACCTCGCTCGATGTGACCGACCTCGAAGACGTGCGCGCCTTCGCCGGCCTCGCGATCGAGAAGCACGGCCGCATCGACGTGATCGTGAACAACGCCGGCGTGATGCCGCTGTCGCCGCTCGAAGCGCTCAAGATCGACGAGTGGAATCAGATGATCGACGTGAATATCCGCGGCGTGCTCCACGGCATCGCCGCCGCGCTGCCGGTGATGAAGAAGCAAGGCTCCGGACAGGTGATCAATGTCTCCTCGATCGCCGGTCACGCCGTCTGGCCGACCTGCGCGGTCTACAGCGCCACGAAGTATGCCGTGGTCGCGATCTCCGATGGCCTTCGTCAAGAGAACACCGACATCCGCGTTACTGTCATCTCGCCGGGCGTCACCACCTCGGAGCTGGCCCACACGATCACCCACGAGGCGACCGCCGGCTTCATCGACAAGTTCCGCGAGGTGGCCATCCCGGCGGAAGCGATTGCCAAGGCGATCGGCTTTGCGATCGATCAACCCGATGACGTGGACGTGAACGAGATCATCGTTCGCCCAACCGCGAGCGCGAACTGAACACCTCAACGCCATCCGACCATGAGTGTGGACATCATCCCCGTGCTGCGGAAGCGGAGCTTCTCCTTTCTGGAGCGGCGTCCGGAATGGAGGACTGCCTTCCTCCTCGGTTCGCTGGTTCTCTTCGCCGTCGCCGCGGCCTTCCCGAAGGAGAACGGGCCAGCGCTGGAGATCGTCTCGCCCTGCAAGTTGATGGCATCGAATGATCCGTTGCTCGACGCCATCGCGCCCAAAAATCCCTGACCGTTTCTAACAAGATCCCATGAAACTCGACCAAAAGATCGCCATCGTCACCGGTGGTAGCCGCGGCCTCGGCCGCAACATCGCCCTCGCACTCGCTGCCCGCGGTGCGGACGTGATTCTTACCTATCGTGAAAAGAAGGCCGAAGGCGAAGGTGTAGCCGCGGAGATCGAGGCGCTCGGTCGCAAGGCGGTCGCGCTCCAGTTGGATGTTTCCTCCACCGCTAGCTTTGCCGGTTTTGCGG
This sequence comes from Luteolibacter arcticus, assembly GCF_025950235.1. Classification (NCBI taxonomy): domain Bacteria; kingdom Pseudomonadati; phylum Verrucomicrobiota; class Verrucomicrobiia; order Verrucomicrobiales; family Verrucomicrobiaceae; genus Neoluteolibacter; species Neoluteolibacter arcticus. Next base: position 301,271 of record NZ_JAPDDT010000006.1, read on the forward strand.
AGTCGGTCCGCACGGCGCTGTTAGAGACGTGGCAGCGGGAGAGTTTCGACTTCCTCGTGAACAACGCGGGGATCGACTCGTCCGCGCCCTTCGCTGAGATGACCGAGGAGAACTTCGACCGGCTCTATCAGGTCCACTTGAAGGGCGTCTATTTCCTCACCCAGCGACTGCTGCCTTTGATTGCCGATGGCGGGCGCATCGTCTGCACGTCCACCGGCCTCGCGAGGTTCTCGATTCCCGGCTACTCGGCCTACGCCGCGATGAAAGGCGCGGTCGAGGTGATGGCCCGCTATCTGGCAAAGGAACTCGGCCCGCGCCGGATCGGCGTGAACGTCGTGGCACCCGGTGCGATCGAGACCGACTTCACTGCGGGCCACCTCGCGCATGCCGGAGTCCGGGAGATGCTTTCTGCCCAGACTGCGCTTGGCCGCGTTGGCGTGCCGGACGACATCGGCGGCGTGGTCGCGTTCCTCTGCTCGGAGGAAGGCCGCTGGGTGAATGCCCAGCGCATCGAGGCCTCGGGCGGGATGCTTTTATGACCTGACGGGGGAGGTAGCGAAACGACTTCGTCGTTCCGGCGGGGGGCGGTCCGCCAAACGAATCGGAGTGACGATGACCAAGGAAGCCCCGCTCCGCCGGAAGGACGAAGTCCTTCCGCTACAAAAAATGCGGCCATCCCGTCTAACAGGATGGCCGCACATACACTCGAGTTACCCAAGAAAGGCTCGGCTCTCAAGGACCGGTCACTTCCTCGACGCGGTAGAAGGCGGCGCCTTCCGGGGTGTCTGCATCGCTGAAGGTGTGGGTGGTCACTCCCGTCACCGTGGTGCCGATCGGAGAGAAGTCGTCCAGCGTGGTGCTACGCGCCAGCGTGTAGGTCTTCGCAGCGACGAGATTGCCGACGGTGAGTTCAAAGGCGGCACCATTGAAGCTGAAGGCCGTGACCTTTGGATCCGCGGTGATGGGGAAGTCATCCTCGTCGGTCGGGTCGGTGCCGGCTGCGACTTCGACGTTGTCGTTGAAGCCATCGCCGTCCGTGTCGGGCAGGGTGGGATCGGTGCCTAGCGTGAGTTCCGTATTGTCCGCGATCTGGTCGCCGTCGCTGTCCATCTTGATCGGACTGGTGCCCGTGTCGTCGGCATCGATGAAATCGCCGCTGTTGGATTCCACTCCGTCGCTCAGGCCGTCCCCATCTGTGTCGAGGTCATTCGGATCGCTGCCCGCGGCGAGTTCCTGCGAGTTCGGGCTTTCGTCGATGTCTCGGTCGCCGGCCGCGCCGTTCACGACCGCGATGCTGCCATTGTCCCGCGGAGACAGGTTGTTGGCGAGTTCCCAGCCATCGGGCAGGCCGTCGGTGTCCACGTCGGTGGCATTCGGCACCGCGATGATGCGGACGTTGTCGAAGAGCACGCGGAAGCCACTCGCGTGGCGGATGTAGACCGCGATGTTTCCGGCGGGCGGGGTGCTGCCAGTGACGAACGAGTAAGGACGTCCCAAGGCTCCGGAGCCTATCGTTGTTAGAGCGCTGGCATCGCGCAGCTTGTTGACCACGCCGTCGGCATCCGGGTTTCCGGATTCGAGGCGCACGCCATTCAAGTCCATGCGGCCGGGATAGCCCGATACCGGCGTGCCGATGGCGCTGCTGGAATACAGGCCGAACTCGACGGTTCCCGTGGGGAAGCCATTGCGGTAGCCGCCGGCGAGGTCCACCAGATAGGTCGTATTCGGGCTGAAGGCCACGCCGGTGTCCTGATAGAGGTAGTTTCCGAGGGTCTGGATGCCCGCGTATTGCGCTCCTTGTCCACCGCTGACGCCGCTGCCGGTGAGGCATTCCACGTAGGTCTCCTCGATTGTGTGAGCGGTGCTGAGGGACCAGCTATCGGGGATGACCCGGAGAAATCCGCCCGCGGCATCCGGCAGCTCGAAGCTCGAATTGACCACCGGGACGGTGGGCAGCGTGGAGCTGTCGAGCTTGGGGTCGGTTCCTAACAAGAACTCCCAGCGATCGTTCTGCCCGTCGCCGTCGGTGTCGGATTTGTTCGGGTCGGTGCCCGTGACGGTGCCGGCGGCGTAGTCCTCATCGGGGTTCTCATCGCCGTCCTTGATGCCGTCGCCATCGGTGTCGGCCTTGATGGCGCTGCTGCCAGTGAGGAATTCGCTGCTCCATGTGCCGCCGCCGTCTTCATCGACGTCGTTGTAGCCGTCGTCGTCGGTATCCGCCAGTTGGGCATCGGTTTTGCGGGTGTATTCTCCCGAGTTGAGCAGCAGGTCCTCATCCGGGTCGCCATTCGCGCCGTTGTCAGGGTCGGTGGTGCCGTCGTCGAGCGGGTTGAGCTCGTTGTCCACTTCCCAGCCGTCGGGCAGCGTGTCGTTGTCGGTATCGGGATCCAGTGGCAGGGTTCCCGCCGTGAATTCCTCACCATCGTCGAGACCGTCCTCGTCGGTGTCCGCCTTGCGCGGGTTGGTACTGTCCACACCCTCGTTGAATTCCTCGAGATTGGTGCGGCCATCGTTGTCGGGATTGCCTTCGGGACCGTTATCGATGTTGGTGGTGCCGTCGTCCTCCGGGTCGAGGCCATGATTGTTTTCCCAGGCGTCCGGCAGGCCATCGTCATCGGTGTCGGGAACCTCGACGACGTTTGTGCCGATGATCTGGAAGCCGTTGAGCGGCGCGCGCCACGGGCCGGTGCCGGCTTCATCGACCCGGATGTAGAAGGCAGGAGCGGTCAGGCCGCTGAAGACGGTGTAGTTGCCCACGCCCGAGGTGCCTGTGACGCGGGTGAAAGTTGGGTTCGTGTTCCAGTTCGATTGGTCGATGATGTCGACCCTGCTGGTCAGATCGGTGCCGAGGCCGGGGTCGGCACCTACCGGCGCGCCGGGAAGCGTATTGGCCAGCCAAACCCGCGTCGCGCGGTCGCCGCCGGCTGAGTCGCCATCGGCATAAATTACCACGCTGTATGAGGTGAGGTTGTTCTCTGCCATCCATTCATCCAGCTTAGTGACGAGCACGATAGGTTTATCATTGGCGCTGCCGAAGACTCCGTCGAACGCGCCGTTGGCTTGTCCGTTGGAGTCCAGATAGCCATTCATGAGGATGCCATTGCCGCCGGCGAGCGGGGCGGCAGCGACTACCCAGGCGCCGGTGGCGTCCCATTTCATGGTCACGTCCGTGGAAGCACCGTTGGCATCCTTGAGGGGAGTGGGATTTCCCCAGCGCCAGCAGCTGTTCCAGTTCGCGTGCTGAATCTCTGCACCGGCGACATCGGCGGCGGCAATATGAGACGAGGTTGCGGCTTCGTCGGCGAAACTCACGCCGATGGGGAAATCCACGGCTCCGGCAAGGCTGGAGAAGAGGGGGAGGAGGAATATCGCCGCCCGGCAACTGCGGCCGGGGGCTCTTAGGGGTTGGTCTGGGAGCATCATCGTAACGGGCTTTGGATGAGGTGTCGGGCGGCTCAACGGGACCTTGCGGGCCCTGGAAATTGAACCCGAGGTCACTTTTGATCATGGTCCTCTCCATCGCCCCGCGCACAGCTACCCGACCCGGTAGAAATCCTGTCCCCCGAGTTCGGCGGTTGAAATGGTGTGGCACGAAAGCCGACTTTCTCCCGGTCCAGCGGTGCTTTTGCTCTCCGACTGTGTATTTCATGATCATGTTTTCCCCGCATCACGCTGGTAGGATCGCTGGCCTCGCTTTGCTCGGGGCCGGCCTTTGTCTCGGCATTCACGCGGCGGAGCCGATGTCGCTGGCGGCTCTCCAGCGCACTGCCGATCAGAAGAGCCGGGAGATCCTGTCCTTCACGCTGGAGGGCACCGTGTGCTCGGCGGAGGGGAGGCGGGTGGCGCTGCAGGACGCGACCGCCACGGTTCTGTTAGAGTGTCCGTCATTGCCCGCGGATTGCAGCGAGGGGATGCGGCTGCGAATCGAGAGTGAAGACTGCCTGATCGTCCGCGACCGCCATGTGATCCGGCTGGGCACTGCGCCGGTCGTGGAGAATGACGGGCACCACTCGCGCGTCACCCGCTCGGGAACGCTTCATCTGGAGCAGGGGAAGCAGCCGCTGCGCATGGAGTGGTTCAATGGCTACGCGGAGACCTCGCTGGACCTAGAGTTCGAGGGACCGGGCTTGCCGCGGCAGGGGGTGCCGGCGTCCTCCTTGTTTCAACGTGCTGCGGGGGAGGGCGACTTTTCGCCGGGACTCGCCTACCAGACCTATATCGGCGAATGGCACGCGCTGCCGGATTTCAAAATGCTTGAGCCTGTCTCCCGCGGGACCGTTCCCGATTTCGACGTGGCCGTGGTGCCCCAGCCCAATCACGCGGGGGCGGTATTCACCGGCTTCCTCGAGATTCCGCAGACCGGGCTCTATACCTTCCACGTGTCATCGGACGATGGCTCGCGGCTTTACCTCGGCGAACCGAAGGTGAGCGTCACGCCGCTGGCGGGAAGAGGAGTGATGACGACGCGGGAGTGGCACGGCAGTGCTTCCGCCAACGGCGGCGACTGGGTGACCGCGGAAGGAAACGTCACCTTCGCGGCGCGGCAGGATGGATGGCTCGTGCTTGATCTGGCAGGCCCGAGCGCGTCGTTCCAAGCGGTCGTGGCGGGCGAGGGCGAGCTCCAGCCGGAGACCTTGCTCAATCGTCGCGTGACACTTCGCGGCATCGGCCGCCGTGACGGGATGGCGGTCGTGCGCCAGGGCGATGTGGAACTTTTCGCCTCACCCCGCCAACCTACCGACTTGCTCACCGAGGTGGGCCAAGTGCGGCGCTTGCAGCCGGAGGAATCCCGCAAACCCTACCGTGCGCGCCTGACCGGCGTGGTGACGATGACGACCTCGGCCTCGCTGGTGCTTCAGGATTCGACCGGGGGCGTTTTCATTTACTACAATGCCCCTCCGTCCAGTGTCCCTCCACGTCCCGGCGAGCTGTGGGAAATCGAAGGCAATACCGCCCCCGGCGACTTTTCCCCGATGATCTATGGCGAGCGCGCGAGCTACCACGGTCGCGCCCCGATGCCCGAGCCTAAACGGCCGTCGTGGGATCAGATCGCGAGCGGCAGCCTTGATGCCGAGCTGGTGGAGATCGAGGGCGTGGTCGTGTCCGATACCGCGGACGCGATGGAGCTGCTGACCAGCGGCGGCATGCTGCGGATCGTCGACCATCGCTTCTATCCCTTGCCGGTGCGCGATATGGATGCGGCGGCGCGCACGGCCCTTCGCGGCAGCGTGGTGCGCATCCGCGGCGTCTTCACCGCGAACTGGGACAGCTCGACCGGCCGGGTCAATCCCGGCGTCTGTTTGTTAGGTAACGCCCTGCTAACGGTGCAGGCGCCGGCCCCGGACGATCCCTTCGAGGTGCCCTCCATCAAGGCTGCGGACCTGTTACTCTTCACCTCGCACTCCAGCCGCTTCAAGCGCGTGAAGGTGCTCGGCACGGTGCTGCATGGACGACCTCCGGAACTCTACCTGACCGACGGCGGCAGGGGCTTCCGCGTCGTCTCCGCCGATACCTCCGGCCTGAAGCCCGGCGACCGCGTGGAGGCCTCCGGCTACCCGCGGCTGGGTGGTCCTTCGCCTGTTCTGTTAGAAACGCGGGTCCGCGGCATCGGCCATGAAGCCATCCCGGAGCCGCAAGTTGTGAGCGCGGACCGCCTGCCCGATGCTGCGCTGGATGCGACGCGGGTGTCGATCGAGGCGAGCTTGCTAAGCGACAGCCTGCGCGAGCAAGAGCGCGTGCTAGAAGTGCAAGCGGGCAGCCAGCGTTTCGTCGCGCGCCTAGCCACGGCGGACCGCACCGCCAAGCCGGTCGAGCGCGGCAGCATCGTGCGTCTCTCCGGCGTGTATGTGGCAGGCTTGCCTGACCGCGCGGCGGCGGAACCCTTCGAGCTGCTGCTTCACGAGCCCGGGGATCTTGTCGTCCTCCACCGCGGCCCGTGGTGGACCGCCCGTCACACGATGTTCGCGATCGCCATTCTTTCCGGTGGCTTGTCGCTTGCTCTCGGCTGGGTGTTCTCGCTCCGTCGCACGGTGGCCCTGCGCAGCCGCCAACTCGCCGCGGAGATCGAAGAACGCCAGTCCAGCGAGCGCCACCGGGAGATGGAGAGCGAGCGCGCGCGTGTCGCGCAGGACCTGCATGATGAACTCGGCTCCGGCCTGACCGAGGCGGGCATCCTCACCTCGCTGGTCCAGAGCGACGCCATCCCGCAGGAGAAGAAAGACGGCTATCTCACCCAGCTCGGCGAAGTCTGCCGCGGCCTCGTCACCGGGCTCGATGAGATCGTGTGGGCGGTCAATCCACGCTACGACTCTGTCACCGATCTGGCGGGCTACTTTTCCCTCTTCGCCCAGCGTTTCCTCGATCTCGCCGGCATCCAGTGCCGTCTCAAGATCGCCGACTCGGTCGCCGGGCATCCGCTCGACTCGCGCCGCCGCCATGGGCTGTTCCTCGCCTTCAAGGAAGCTCTGAACAACATCGTCCGTCACTCCGGCGCGACCGAGGTGAAGCTCGAGATCGCCGTGACCGCGGGCCGCCTCGACGTCGCGCTCGCCGACAACGGCCGCGGCTTTGCCATCGCCCCGGACTCTCCCGGCAGCGATGGTCTTGCCGGGATGCTCGCGAGAATGGAGAAACTGGGTGGAGCCTGCCGCATCGAGACGAACCCGGGGCGGGGGACCTCGGTCGGGTTCAGCTTGCCTTTGGAAAAGAACACGAACACACCATGATCAAGCTCGGCATCGTCGAAGACAGCAGGACCACCCGCGAGGGCTTGGAGACCATCATCAATCTCTCGCCGGATTTCCGCTGCGTGTGCTCCTGCGACACCGCAGAGAAGGCACTCATCCAGCTCCCGAAGCACGCGCCGGAAGTCGTGCTCATGGACATCCAGCTTCCCGGCATGTCGGGCATCGAGTGCGTGGCGCGGCTCAAGAAACTGCTGCCCGAGACGCAGGTCATCATGGTGACCGTCTATGAAGACCCAGACCGCGTCTTCAGCGCGCTGCGCAATGGTGCCTCCGGCTATCTGCTGAAGCGCTCCACGCCGGAGCAGGTGCTCACCGCCATCCGCGATGTCCAGCAGGGAGGCGCGCCGATGAGCGGCGAGATCGCACGCAAGGTCATTCTTCATTTCCGCGATCAATCTACCTCGGCGGAGGAGGTGGAGAAGCTCACCGCCCGCGAGCGCGAGGTGCTGGAGTTGGTGGCGGAGGGCTTCATCAACAAGGAAATCGGCGAGCGACTCGGCGTGTCGACGGAGGCTGTGCGCTGGCACTTGAAGCACATCTACGTGAAGCTCCACGTACGCTCCCGCACGGAGGCCGCGCTGAAATTCCGCGGGCCGAAGTGACTTCAGCTACGATTAATGCCCCTTTGCGGCGACCAGCGGCTACTTTTCACCGCAAAATATACAGCGCCGTGGCCACCACGTGGCAGGCACTTCCAGCCAGCACGAAGAGGTGCCAGATCGCGTGGTTGTAGCGCAGCCGCTTCCACGCGAAGAAGATCACGCCCAGCGTGTAGCAGAGGCCGCCGGCGACCATCCACGCCACACCGGCGGGTGACAGCGCGCGCAGCATCGGGCCGAAGGCGATCACCGCCAGCCAGCCCATCACGATGTAGAGCGCGGTAGACCACCAGGTGTCGCGCCTGCCGCGGCCGAAGGTCTTCAGCAGCACTCCGGCGATGGCCAGAAACCACACGATCCCGAACAAGGTCCACCCCCACGGCCCGCGCAGCGCGACCAGGGTGAGGGGGGTGTAGGAGCCGGCGATCAAGAGGTAGATGCACGCATGATCCAGTGCTTGGAGCCACGGCTTTCTCCGCGGGCAGGAGGTCGCATGGTAGATCGTGGATGAGCCGTATAGCAGGACCAGCGTGCCGCCGAAAACCAGGGCGGAAATCGTGCGGAAAGCTTCCCCCTCGGCCCTCATCACCATCACCACCAGTGCCACGATCGCCAGCGCGGTGCCGAGCGCATGGGTCACCATGCTCGCCATTTCTTCGGCGTGGCTTTCACAGAGTGGCGAACGGGGCCTCGGCGCAGGCCGGTGCATGGGATGAGTTTCGCCGCGAACAGGTGATCTGTCGAGGCAGCGGTGGAGGAACAACGAAAAGGACGAAACGAGCGAAAATGGAGCAGCCGGAAATAGCAGCTTCTCCGGGTATTTTACCTTTCGATCGTTTTTAGCGCTTCGTTGTTTCCCCATTCGTGACGCTTCGGTCCCCGTCCATGATTCTCCTTGTTGGAGAATGGGCGTATGGCTATACGCCGGATGGTGGCGAAAGGTTGTCCTAACGGCCTCCCGCCCTTGCTGCTGCTTACCCCACCCCTCCTAACCACAACACGAACAAGATATGAAATCGTATGTAGCAGAGTTTTTCGGCACCTTCTGGCTGGTGCTTGGCGGGTGCGGCAGCGCGGTGCTGGCGGCGGGGTATCCCGAGCTCGGCATCGGCTTCGTTGGGGTGTCATTCGCCTTCGGCCTGACGGTGCTGACCATGGCCTACGCCATTGGTCACATCTCCGGCTGCCACCTGAATCCCGCCGTGACGGTCGGCCTGTGGATGGGCGGGCGCTTCCCCGCGGCGAAGGTCATGCCCTACATCGGCGCGCAGGTCGCTGGGGGGATCGCAGGGGCGCTGATCCTCTACATCATCGCTTCGGGAAAGGCGGGATTCGACGTCCGGGCAGGTTTCGCCTCGAATGGCTACGGAGCCCATTCGCCGGATGGGTATACGCTGGCCGCCGCCTTGGTGACGGAGGTCGTGATGACCATGATGTTCCTCTTCATCATCCTCGGCTCCACCGACAAGCGCGCTCCGGCCGGCATGGCGCCGATTGCCATCGGCCTCGGCCTCACGCTCATCCACCTTATCAGCATCCCGGTCACGAACACCTCGGTGAATCCCGCCCGCAGCACCGCCGTCGCGGTCTTCGCCGGTGGCCCGGCGCTGGCCCAGCTCTGGCTGTTCTGGGTCGCCCCCATCATCGGCGGCGTGCTCGGGGCGGTGATCTACAAGTTCGTCGGCTCGGATGACCGGAAATAGCGCCCGGAGCGTCGATTCCGGCCAAGAGGCCTGATGCCGGTTGCCAGCCGGGAATGCCCTCGCTACGGCTTCCCGGCTGCCATGAAACCCGGTGCCACCATCGAAGCGAGCGAGCGCGCGGTGCCGGAAGTCAGGCTGGCAGGGCGGCTCGGGGGCATGTCCCTCACGCGGCAGGTCGCGGTGCTGGCGGTCTGGCCGCTGCTGGAGAACGTCCTCGCCTTCTGCGTCGGCTTCACCGACCTGCTGATCTCCGGCCGCATCGCCGACGGGCCGGCCAGCGTGCCGATTCTCGATGCGATGGGCCTCGGCGGCTACGTCGGGTGGTTTTTCAATATCCTCCAAGGTGCGGTGGCGACCGGCGTGATGGCGCTTGTCTCGCGAGCGACCGGGGCCCGCGATCCCGATCTCGCGCGGCGTGGCCTCGGCCAAGGGCTTTACCTCGGCATCGCCGCCGGGGTGCTGTCGCTGCTCGCCCTGCATTTCGGCATTCCCGCGCTGATCCGCGGCGTCGGGCTGTCACCGGCGGCCGCAATCCACGCCGAGGCCTTCCTCCGCGTGCTCGCCCTGTCCGGGCCGGTCAGCGGCGCGATGTTCGCGATCAATGCGGCCCTGCGCGGGGCAGGGGATACCCGCACGCCCTTCATCGCCATGCTGGTGGTGAATCTGGTGAACATGGCGGTGAGCTGGTGGCTGGCGATCGAGCAGGGTCATGGCGTGGCCGGCATCGCCTGGGGCACGGTCACGGGCTGGATTTCCGGTCTCGTGGTCGTTTCGGTGGTGCTGATGCGGAGAAACGGCCTGCTTGCCTGGAGCCTCGCAGGCCTGCGGCCGCACCGCGAAACGCTCGGCCGCATCCTCCGGGTCGGCGCGCCGCAATCGCTGGAAATCGGCTTCATGTGGGCGATTCACGCGTATGGCATCCACGTCATCGCCACCCTGCCGGGCGAGGCGAATCTGGGCGCGCACATCCTGGCCATCCGGGTCGAGTCGATGAGCTTCCTGCCAGGCTGGGCGATCGGCACTGCCGGCGCGGCCCTAGCCGGCCAATACCTCGGCGCGGGTTCCAAGGAGATGGCGGTCCGCGCCGTGCGCTTGTGCTGGAAAATCGCCGCCGTGCTGATGGGGGCCATCGGCATCCTCTTCATCTTCGGCCGCGACGAGCTGATCGCGCTGATGGCGCCGAAAAGCGACCTCCACCAACACCTCGCCTCCCCGCTGGTGCTGATCTGCGCCGCCGCCCAGCCGTTCTTCGCCACCTGCATCATCCTGAAAACCTCGATGCGCGGCGCGGGGGCCACCACCACCGTCATGCGCTGGTCGTTTGGCAGCATGATCTTCTACCGCATCGGTATGATGTGGCTGCTCAAGGACCAGCCGTGGTTCGACCTGCGGGTCGTGTGGGTGATCTTTTCGCTCGATCTCGTTACCCAGGCGCTGGTCTTCGCCCGGGTCCATTTTCGCGGGAAATGGCTGGACGCGAGGGTGTAGCTCTTTCCCGCCGGCGCTCCTTCCGGTCATGCCTTCCGTGCCCGCGATCGCTTCCGGTAGTCCGTGGGGTTGCACCTCATTTCCCGCCGGAACAGACGGTTGAAAAAAGAGACGTGGGGAAATCCACAGGCCAGGGAGATGTCGAGGATCCCGCGGTCGCTCTTCTCCAACTCCCGGCAGGCAGCCTGGAGTCGCAGCCGATTGAGGAAGCCGCTAAAGGAGTGGCCCGAGTGTCTCTTGAACTGCCGGGCAAAGGTCGCGCGGCTCATCCCGGTGATCTTGAGCACATCCTCCAGATGGACCTCGTCCCGGAAACTCGCGATCAGATGCCGCACCGCCTTGGCCATCGCGGCCTGATGGGCGGACTCGGATGGCAGATTGAAGGCGCTTGCCGAAAGGAGGCGCAGATCCCGGCCGGAGGCTCTGCCCAGGCGCGCCAGGATGATCAGGAAGATCCCGAGCTGACCGGTGCCCATGCTTTTGGTGAGTTCCCCCATCAGCGAGGAGACTGCTTCCGCGGTTTTTCCCGTGATGGAAATGCCGTGGCCAGACCGCTTGAAAAGCTCGGCCAACACGAGGTTCTCGGGGAATCCCCAGAATGGATGGTCGTCCGGGAAATGCCATTGGACGGAGATCCCGCTGGAGGCGCCTTTCGGGTGCCAGTAGTGGGGCAATCTTTCTCCTAACAGAACCAGATCCCCGGCCGCGAAGGGGCCGATGTGATCGCCGACGAAACGGGTGCCTTGGCCGGTATGGAAAAGGGTCAGCTCCATTTCCGGATGAAAGTGCCAATGATTCCCCGCTCCGGGGACGCGCACGGTCCGGCCCGGGGAGATCACCGAGTCCACTTCCCGCAGGCTTTGGCTCCACTCGAGCAACCGGAAGGAATGTCCGCCGGGCGGATGGATCGTTTCGCGAATGCCGCGCATCGGAACGATTCAGGCAGCCTCATGGCTCATCGTAAAGAAGGAGTGAGACAATAGTCGCAGTCCGGGAGACCCGGGGCGTAGAGAGACCGGCGAACTTCTGCTTTTCTTCGCGCCTATGGACCGCTTTTCGTCCGCTCCTCTCACATCCACCAGCGCCGCGCTGCAAGGCTCATGACTTTTCCATTCCTCCATCCGGCCGGTTGGATCGCGTGCGGGGTGCTCCTTTTCCCGATGGCGGAAGGGCAGTACGAGGCGAGGTCATTGCGGAGCGATTTGAGCCCGCTTCCCTACTACGCCACCGGCGGCGGCCGGGAGGGGAGGCGGTTCACGGAGGCTGCCGTGAACCGCTACCGGCTCTACGATTTCTATGCCCGGCAGGCGGACTACCATTTGGCGAATCCTTCCGACCGACCCGACCCTCTGCCGCCCTTTCCAGAGTTGGATGGCGGCCGCCGCGGTCACTGGGGAGGCACCAACGATCGTGACTCCGGCGCCTATGATCGTCCTGCGGGCCCGGACTTCACCACCGTGACCTCGCGCCTTGGGACGGGACTGTTTCACGTCCTGAGCGGTCCCGCCGAAGATCCTGCCGTCATTGTGTTCGACGGGATCAGCGGCTCATTCGCCGGATTCATTCCCCAAGGGCGTCTATCGGTCCCCCAACACAACTTCGGGTTCGCCGTGGATCGCTTCGGCTTCCAGCTTGATGTTGCCGGAAAGCCGTCGTTCTCCGGCACGGGTGGCGATTGGCTGCGGGGCGGGGAAAACATCGGACGCTTCACTGGCTATCATGTCGATGGTAGTTCGGTCGTCTTTCGGTCGGAGTTGGCGGGAGCGCAGCTTCTGGAACGGCCTTCCGTCGTTCTGGCGAAAAGCGGATCGCAACGTTTCTTCGCACGCGATCTCGAGTTCCGCTCCGGGACTCAGTACCCCGTGGATTTTCGCCTGCCCCGGATTGCGGATCTTCCGAAGGGTTCCGTCATGAAATGGAGCGTGGAGCCCGCGGGGCGGAACCAGGACCTCTTCTTGCGCGGCCAGACGGATGGCACCGTTTGCTTTCACCGCTTCATCGCAGGAGGCGGACTGAAGATCGAACCGCACGAAAGTGGTGACGGAGTCCGATTGACGGTCGTTCCGGTCGGCGGCCGGCTGTTTGCCGTGAGCTGGAGCGGGCCGGAGAGCGAATCTGCCCCGGCCCGCGCGGAGCTGGCCGCGATCCCCATCCCCGCGGCAGAGCTTGCTCCCGGGACTTGTCTCCGTGGCGGGCCGTCCCGCTTTCCCGAGATCATCAAGGTGGAGGGTGTCCTCGATGCCGATCCCGCCAGCCGGGGAGCCGCCTATGCGATCGACGACATCCCGCTACCCACCGGGAACAACCCCTACCACACGCCCATGACCCTCAGCGGCCTAGCCTTCGCCGCAGACGGCACCGCCTACGCGTCCACCTTGGTCGGAGACGTCTGGAAAATCACGGGCTTGGAGGGCGACCTCAAGCAGGTCGAGTGGAAGCGCTACGCCTCGGGGCTGGATCTGCCGATGGGGATCGAGGTCGCGGAAGGCGTGCCTCACGTGAATGCGAGGCGCTTCATCTTCCGCTTGGTGGACCTCAATGGCGATGGCGAGGCGGACCTGTATGAGCGCTTCAGCCGGGAGGACATTCCGCATCCGGACGAGTGCGGCCGCGATCTGAAAAGGGATGCCGCGGGGAACTTCCACTTCAATGCCAGGGCGGGCACCTTCCGGCTCTCGGCCGACGGCGGCGACCTCACGAGGACCGGCGAGGGTTCCAGAAATCCCTTGGGCTTGGCGGTTCGCAAGGATGGGCTGGTTCTCTCGGACTCCTCCGAGGGAGACCGCAACAACGGGACCTGCACCATCTACGAGGCGGACCATCCGGAAAACCAAGGCTCCTCCGCGAAGCGACGGCGCATCCTCTATCTGCCGCGCGGCGTGGATAATTCCCCCGGCGGACGACTCTTCATGGACGACTCCCGTTTCGGTCCGCTGGGGCAGGCCATCCTCGGCACCAGCTATGGGACCGGCACCTGGTACTACATCGTCCGCGATCCCGCGGAAGGAACCCCGCAGGCAGCGATGGTTCCCATGCCGGGAAATTTCTCCAGCGGGGTCTGCCGGGTGGCCATGCAGCCGAAAGACGGGCAGGTCTTCGTCGCGGGGCTGGATGGTTGGGGCGACTATGCCTCGACGGAAGGATGCCTGCACCGCATCCGCTGGACCGGTCGTGAGGCGACGGTGCTCACGAGTTGGCGGGCGTGTCGGAATGGACTGCTGCTCCGCTTCAATGGCCCCTTGGACTCCCTGCTTCCCGCGCCGGAAAACTGGTTCGTGCAGCAATGGAACTACGTGGACTCGCTCCAGACCTACGGCTCGGCGGAATACTCCGTCAAATCCCCCGGGAAGTTGGGTCACGACCGCTTGGAGGTCCGTTCCGTCCGCTTGGCCGATGATGGTGCCCTCTTTCTGGAAATTCCCGGCCTTCTTCCGTCCATGTGTCTTCAGGTGCATGCGAACCTGCGGGACGCCAAGAGTCAGCCATGGCGGCTGGATGCCTACCTCACGCTCAGCCACCTGATGGCCGATCATCCCGCCGCCCCGGCCGCTTCACGGGGGAAGCCCGTCATTCTCAGCATTCCGGAACAGACCGCGAACGGGGACACCTACCAGGGTGTCGTGACTTACTTCGACCAATTGTATGGGCGCGCCACGGCCGATCGGCCTGAGAGTGCTGCGGTTTCCTATCGTCGCGAGGAGCTGAGCTACACTTGGCTGCGGAAAAACCTCATCGACTCCCAGTGCATGCCGTGCCACGGGGCGGGCACCCAGCACGACTTCTCCACCTACGGCGGCCTGATGAAAGCGGTCGATCTGAAGCATCCGGAGAAGAGTCCGCTCCTCGGCATGCTGGCGACGAAGAGCATGCCTCCGTATCCGCTGCCTTCCGTCCCTTCCTCTACCCGTGAGGCCGTCCGGGAATGGATCTTGCAAGGCGCGCGGAAATGAAGGGCTCACGTGTGGCCCGGACCAGCGGGCCACCGGCTTCGACGGCCCTCAGCCGCCTTCGGCCCGGGGCCGTTTTCGCGGGAAATGGCTGGACGCGAGGGTGTAGGGTGGGGCTATCCGTCCATCATCACCTCATGGATCCTGGAGTCCTTGAAGCGGACGACGAACTCGTGATCCGCATCGAAGACCGTTTCGAAGGAGAGGTAGAACTCGTCATCGCTTTCCACCGCCACGGAGTGGATGTCCTTGATGATCTTCCAAATCCCGCCGGGCTCGTTCACTTCGGGGAGGTCCTCGGCCGTGTAGCGATAGCCTCGGTCGGGATGCTCCAGCGCTTGCAGATACTCCGGCCTGATCCATTCGCGGTATGCCGCGGTCATGGCCGCAGCTACTTCGTCTTTGAACTTCTCCGTGGCGCGAGCGAGCCACGCTGCACGTTCCTTGGTTTCCTGGTCGGGAGGTCCGTCCGTTGCTTCAAGTTGGATGCGGCAGGCATATCCAAATGCTCCGAGCTTGAGCGGCTCGGTTTGGTAGTCTGTGGAACCCGGCACCTCTGAGAGAGGACCAAGTATGATATCCGGATCGGAGTTTTCGCCCTGCGGCGTCTCTCGGTCGCCCGACCAGATCCATGCTTCCAGTTCCACCTTGCCCCACCCCTTGATCTTCAGCTTCCGAATGTCAGCCGACGGGATCGTCCCATCGCGCAAGAACTTGAGAAGCACCCCGTTGTCGCGGTGAAGGGAGCGCGCCAACCAGACGTCCTCGGTTTCTCCCGTCGGATTGCGTCGTGAGCCCTTGGCGACGAAATAGAGGGTAAGGGCGCCCAGCGGGGTGCCTTCTTCCTTGAGCGCTTCCAGATCTTTTCGCAATTCCGCCTCCACGGTCACATTGATCCGTCGAGAGCCGCCGGTGTGCCGGTAGTCGGCATGCAGCAGTTTCGCGAGACCCCGGATCCTTTCCAGGTAGCCCTCTGATCCCGGAGGGTCGGAAGGGGAGGAGAGGCACTTGAACGCCGCCGCGGCCGCCGCCGCGCATTTTCTCAGCGGTCCTTCCACGCGGGAGAATCGCTCCGCTCCTTCCGCGGGATGGCCATTCGCCAGATAGGCAGCCCAGGCCTCCTCAAAGCCTGCGAGGTCATTTCCAAGCAGCCGGGATTGCTCAAAGGCCTTGGCGGCGAGTTCGTGGTTGGTGTCCGTCCCGCGTCCCATTTCGTAGGCGATTCCCAGCCAGTACCAGTCCCACTGGTCTGCCGGGGGCTTCGCCACCAAAGCTTGGAACGCGCCGGGAAGGAGAGTCTCGCGGGTGTAGGTCCGGGCCTTGAGATCCGGCTTCAACTTGGAATATCCAAGCTCGATGAGCAGGTCGCCCAGTAAAAGGGTGCCTTCCGGGGCCGAGGTTTCGTGCAAGCGCCAGGCGATCGCCTCCTTCTCCTCCATGGTTTTGAAGGATGCTGTGGTCAGGCAAAGCTCTTGGTAGCGTTGGAAATCCTCGGTTCTGGAATCGGACATGAGCTTTGATTCTGAATATCCCTCGTCTAGTTGGGCGAGGCCGCCATGAAAAGGGGAAGCGCAAGTCGAGTTCGCCCCGTTGAGCGCCATGGTTTTGCGTTGACGTCGCCCGCTCCACCCACAAGGTTCCGCGCCCCAATGTTCATCGACCATATCCGCATCTTTGCCAAAGCTGGCGACGGAGGGAACGGAGCCGTTTCGTTCCGTCGGGAGAAATTCGTGCCCCGCGGCGGCCCGGATGGCGGCGATGGCGGGAAAGGCGGCGACGTGATCCTGATCGTGGACCCGTCCACCGACAATCTCCGGCAGTTCCACTACGACCCGAAGCTGATTGCCAAGAAGGGCGTCAATGGCGGCGGCGTGCGCAAGACCGGCAAGGGCGGCGACACCGTCATCGCGAAGGTCCCGCCCGGCACCGTGGTCTATAAGAGCAATGCGGTGACCGTTCAGGAAGCGGTCGAATTCGAGCGCGGCGACGAGGGCATCGACCTCGAGCCAGTCGCCGACCTGACCGAGTACGGCCAGAAATTCGTCCTCTGCAAGGGCGGCAAGGGCGGGATGGGCAACTCGAACTTCGCCACCCCGACCCACCGCACGCCGACCGAATCGACGCCCGGTGAAGAGGGCGAATCCGGCGTCTATTACCTCGAGCTCCGCCGCATCGCCGACGCCGGCCTGGTCGGCTTCCCGAATGCCGGCAAATCGACGCTGCTCGGCAAGCTATCCCACGCCCACCCGAAGGTCGCGGCGTATCCCTTCACCACGCTCCAGCCGTCGGTCGGCGTCGTCGAGTTCGGTGGCTTCCGCCGCTGCACGGTGGCGGACATTCCCGGCCTCATCGAGGGCGCGCATGAGAACCGCGGCCTCGGGCACGAGTTCCTGCGTCACATCACCCGCTGCCGTGTGCTGCTGTTTGTCGTCGACATCGCCGGCAGCGAAGGCCGCGACCCGATTTCCGACATCCAGATCCTGCGCAAGGAGATCAGCGAGTATGATGAAGAACTCGCCCGCTTCCCGTGGATGATCATCGCCAACAAGATGGACATCGATGGTGCCGCCGAGAATCTGGATCTCCTGGAGAAGCGCTTCCCGAAGGTGAAGGTCATCCCTATTTCGGCCGAATTGGAGGAGGGGCTGGATGCGCTGAAGCTCTACCTTGATGACGAGGTGGGGTACCGGGTGTAAGGAAAAGCGGTGGGAAGATTCTTCGTCGCAACGCGACGGCTCATAAGAGCCTGGCATGAAGTGCCAGGTAGCAATCGCCGACCGCCCGTGTCCTGAAAGGACACCTCATGCGTCTGGCTGCGGTCTGTTGTTCCGCTTCGAAGCTCCGCTCCGCTTCTTCCATCGGGGCCCCCTTGCAAGCTTGCTTCTGCGGGCCAGAGGCTACGCGATCGCAGGGGGCAGGCACTTCGTGCCGGGCCACGTTCAATCGTCCCCCTCGACCGGGAAGTCCGCCGTGGACCACTCCGGCAAGCCCGCTACAATCCCCCCATGTCCGACGACATCGCCGGAGAGTTGGCCTTCGTTTACGGCAGATTGCGTCGTGGCGGCTCGAATGCCTTCCGCATGGATGGCGCGGAGTTCATCGGCAATGGGACCGTGCAGGGCACGCTTTACAAGCTGCCGGGAGGACCCGCGCTCGTCATGGAAGAGGCTGCCTCCTCCCGTGTGATCGGAGAACTCTATCGGCTCAATCCCAGGCATCTGGTGATGCTAGATGAGCTTGGAGGACCTCCCTCGGAGGCGACTGGCAGTGGCGGGTTCTGTAGAGGCCGGGTCCTGGTCCACTCCCTCCCTGACGTTGAAGATTCCCGGGAAGCCTGGACTTGGGCTTGGACCGGCGCGGTCGATCCCGCGCAATCGATCCAATCCGGGGATTGGTTCGATGAAGAACCTCCCCGTCCATTCGATCCCCAGCCGCTGTATCCATGGTTCACGTGGATCAGCCTGGTTTGTCTCCTATGCTTTCCCTTGTGTTTGGTCGGGAGTTTCTTAAATCATTCACCAAGTTCACTTGCTCGTCTTGCCCAGGTCTTAATGAACGTGTTTGGTGCGCTTGCGCCGTTTGCAGCGCTGTCTTCGCTCTGGCTTGCGAAGCGTCGGGGAGAGAGCGACGTCCTTTTCGGGTGTCTCTTCCTCATGTCTTTCGCGGCGAGCGGGCTTATCCTGATCGGCTTATGCCTGACGCTGATCGAGGCATTCCGCCGGTAGCCCGGTGACAGGCGTCGGAGCGATTGGAGGTTCTATGGTGCGGCTTATGTCCGGCGTGGACCTAGCCGATGAGGTCGCTACAATCCTCCCATGTCCGACGACATCTCCGGCGAGCTGGTCTTCGTCTACGGCACGCTGCGCCGCGGCGGGTCGAATGCCTTCCGCATGGATGGTGCGGAGTTCGTCGCGAGCGGGAAGGTCGTGGGGAAGCTCTATGCGATTACTTGGTATCCCGGACTGGTGCTGGAGCGTGGACCGGAAACCGTGGACGGCGATCTTTTCCGCGTCGGCCCGGATCAACTCACTGCGCTCGATGAGTTCGAGGGGATCTCCGCGAACGAGATCGAAGGGGCGGAGTACCGGCGGGTGAAAGCTGAGGTCACGACCGGGGACAACGAAGTTATCCTTGCATGGTCCTACGAATGGAAGGGTCCGGTGGAAGAGTCCAAGCGAGTTCTCTCCGGCGATTGGTTGAAGGCACATCCCACGAGGTAGTTCGGGCATTTGCTTTTGGCCGCGTAGTGGCCACGCCCCTTCCTCGTCCCAGCGGGACGGTTCATAAAAGTCTGGCACGACGTGCCAGGTTTGCCGCGGGAGCGCATGGTGTCCTGTAGGGACTCTTCATGCATCTGTCGGTGGTCTGTTAGATCAGTTCCAAAGCCTCGGCATGAGCGCTTTGCGTCGTGGCGTGGGACACCCGTCTGGCGACTTGAGCATCGTAGTGGAAGGGCTGCGCCCTTCAGGCTGGGCGGGGTCAGAACGCGGATCGCCACTCCGATTCATTTGGCGGACCGCCCCACGCCGGAACGACGAAGTCGTCCCGCTACAAAGGCGAAAGACCTCATCCCTACTTTGCCGGTACCCGGACTCCTCCCCGCATGAGGCGTCCCGTTGGGACGCGATCGGTATGGCACGCCTACCCGGCACTTTCGTGCCGGGCTTTTATGAGTCGTCCCGTTGGGACGAAAGAAAAAGAGCCGGTCTTGCGACCGGCTCTCGTGATTTAGCAGTGAACGACTCCGACCTGTCAGAGTGAGCGATTCTCACGCGGTAACGTGAACGATACCGCGGGTTTCAGTGACCCAGCTCCTTGGCCGTCCACGGGGTGGTGCGGCCCTTGTATTTGTCGCGGATCTCCTTCACCTGCGCCGGGGTGACCGGGGCGGCGTCGTTCGACCAGCTTTGGCGGGCGTAGGTCAGGACGTCGGAGATCTTTTGATCATCCAGATCCACATGCGGAGGCATCACGCTGTTGTAGTCGTGGCCGGCCACCTTGACGGGACCGATCAGGCCACCGATGACGACGCGGATTGGCACGCTCGGATCACCGGTGAGCCACTCGGAGGCATCGAGCGGAGGGAAGGCACCTTCCATGCCAGTGCCGGTCGGCTGGTGGCAGGCAATGCAGGTCATGCCATAGACTTCGGCACCACGCTTGTGGACTTCGGCGTCGGGCTTGAATTTCTTCACCACCGCGGTCGGGTCCGGAGCGCCTCCGGCCTTGGCGGCCAGTGCGGCGAGCATGCCCTTGGCTCCGCTGCCGCCGGGGATTTCGGTCAGCGAGACGTCGTCGTAGATCACGGTGCCGGTGCCGCCGCCGTAGCCGCCGAAGAGGCAGTGGATGAGGAATTCATTGCGGTCGCCAGAGTCGATGTCGGTGGAGACCTGGGTCCAGTCGGCGGTGCCCTTCACGCTGTTGGTGCGTTCGCCGCCGTGGACATTGAGCAGGGCTCCGGGGCCGTTGGCATTGGGCTTGTGGTCGATGGTCTTGACCCAAGCCGAGAGGCGGTAGGGGGTGCGGCGCTTGACGGGGACGGTCACTGCGGCACCGGCATCGATCGGACCGCTGGAGGAAATCGACAGCCCCAGCGAACCGTTGCGGCCTTGCGGCGAGCTGGTCAGCTTTGCCATGCCGCTGCCACCGCCGTAGGTTCGGAGATCGGTCCAGCCAGCCGGTTGGCCGTTGGAGACTTCGGAGAAGTCAGGATTCGGCAGCAGGTTCGGCATTTGCTGTTGCTCGCTGTCGGCGGCGAAGCCAGCAGCCTTGGCGGCGGCGGTCACGCTGGCGGCATTGCGGTTCGCGGCGATCTGCCAGGCATCCTTGAGCGTAATGTCGCCGCTGATGCGTGGCTCATCCGTGGTGATGAGCGTGAAGAGCGCCTTGCCGAGATCCGCATCGTTCTCCGGGAGGCGGGACAAGGACACGAGGGCCTCGGCGAGTTCACGGTCGCCCTTTACGTCGATCTTGCCGCCGACGAGGTAGGCTTCCTTCAACTGCTGTGGCGTCGCCACCGTGATGCCGGCGCGCTGGACGGCGCGGACGTTGGACTTGAGCGCGATGCTCGCAGTCGAGGCGTCGAGCACGCCAAGCTGGGCGAGGGCATACACCGCGTGGGCGGAGCCGCGGGTGCCGGCAGCGGCGAGCGAACCGAGCTTCGCGGCGAGGTCCTTCATGCCGCCTTCCACGATCAAGCGCTGGGCGTGCAGGCGCCAGAAGAGGTTCGGGTGATCCAGCCCGGCGAGCAGGCTGTCCGGCTTGGCGGGGTCGAGGTTCGGGTTCGCATCATCCGCGGAGCCCTTCGGATAGACGCGGTAGACCCGACCATACTGGGTGTCGCGCAGCGGGGTCTCGTAGGCGTTGCCCTTGCCGTTCTTGGCGTCGAGGCCGGACGACTGCTTGTTCGGCGTCGGGTTGTGCTGGATGATCAGGTTGTACCAGTCGCAGATCCACACCGCGCCATCGGGGCCGGTTTCCGCACAGACCGGGCCGGACCAGGCATCGGCGCTGTTGTAGATGTTGTTGAAGCGCTGGACGGCCTTGTAGCCGGCGCTCTTCTGGATGATGTCGAAGGTGCCGACGAGCTTGCCGGTGCCTTCCGTGACGAAGGCGGTGCGCTCGCGCCAGTCTTCTGGAAAACGCTCGGCGGTGTAGAAGGCGTGGCCTGCGCCGGCGGTGTATTTCTCGAACTGGTCCACCTGGCGGATGTCCGCGGAGCTGGGGCTGAAGATCGGATTGTCATCCGCCCGCGGGGTGCGCGGCGCTTTCAAGCCGGCGGAGGCGTAGGTGGCCTCGGGGAAGGTCAGGTAGAAGGACGGGTTGCCGTTGGCGGTCGAGCCCATCAGGTCGAAGTCCGAGGTGGTGCCGAAGCCCCAAGTATTGTTGGTGGTCGGCTGGAGGTATTCCATTGCGGAGCCGTCCGGCTTGAAGCGGAACACTCCCTGGTTGAACTGATGCTGCTTGCCACCGACGGTGCCGCGGAAACCCGAGTAGCCGATGGTGGCGTAGATCCAGCCGTCATGGCCGTAGCGGAGGTTCGACACGCCGGCGTGGGTGTCGCCCATGTTGAAGCCGGAGAAGAGCACCTTGCGGACGTCGGCCTTGTCGTCGCCGTTGGTGTCTTGGAGGAACAGCATCTCCGAGCCGTTGGTGCAGATCACGCCGCCATTGGCGAAGACCAGCGAGGTCGGGATCGAGAGCTTGTCGGCGAAGGTGGTGAACTTGTCGGCGCGGCCGTCCTTGTCGCGGTCCTCGCAGATGATGATCTTGTCATTGCCCAGGTTGCCGGCGTGGAGGTTGTTCGGGTAATCGACGGTCTGGATGACGAACGCGCGGCCCTTGTGGTCCCAATTCACGAAGATCGGGTTCACGATGTCCGGCTCGCTGGCGAACAGCGACAGCTCGAAGCCGACCGGCACCTGCGCCAGTTTCATCGAGTCCTCAGGAGACAGCGGCTTCTGCGCGGAGGTGATGAGCTTGCGCTTCAGGTAGCCGGGCATCTCGACCTTTTCCTGCTCCAGCTTGGGCAGCTTGAGAGCCTGCAGCTTCTTGTATTTCTCCGCGCCCACGCTCCAGAAGATGGCTCGCTTGAGGAGGTCCTGATACTCTGGCAAATCCCACACGCGATGGTCGTGGCCGGCGGCAGTATAGAAGACGCGGCCCTTGCCCTGTTCGCGGACCCAGGTCCATGGTTCCTGGTCGCGCTTTTCGAGGACCACGCGGTCGTCGCCGTGCTGGTCGTGCACGTAGGTTTCATCCCAGGCCGAGAAGCCACCGTAGTCGCGCATGACCGGGTGGCTCTTGTTGACGTTGGTGACCTTGAAGGTCCCGTCGGTGTGGCTCTTGAAGCGACCGCCGACGAGCTTGATGAAGTCCGGCGAGCCGCCGTAGCAGGCCGACGCGCAGTGGATGGGCAGGAAGGCACCACCGCCCTCGACGTAGTCCTTGAGCGCCTTCAACTGATTGGGCGGCATGGGGCCATTCTGCTCCCAGTTCCCGTACATCAGCAGCGCGTCGTACTTGGCGAGGGTCTCTGAACTGAGCGCTTCGGAGGGGTCCTGGGTGTAGGTGAAGTCGATGCCCTCGGTGCCCAGCGTGCGCTTGATCATGCGGTAGCGGGTGACGGGATCGTGGCCCGGGCCGTTGGCCGTGGGGGCACCGAAGAACAGGACTTCAAGTCGCCGCGCCTCCGGTTTGGGAGTGATGAGCGGCTTGGCCAATAGCGCCCCGAGGGCGGCCAGTGGCAGGAGCAGGGTTAAGCGGATGGCTTGCATGAACTTGGTTGCGCAGGGTTCGATCGCGGCTGGCAACGTGCCGTAACCGGGCGGAATTTCAAGCTGACGTAGAAACGCTAAGAGAGCTTGTAGGATTGCGGGAGAGACTTGTATGTTTCTGCCAGTGGACACACCGAGCGACCGCCGCAAATGGTTGGAGGAACTCCCCCCGGGGCAATTCCGACATCTCTTCGACCACCTTCCCGGCACCCTCTTTTTCGCGAAGGACCGTGAGGGGCGCCTGATGGCAGGAAACCCCGCTTTCGTGAAACGCTGCGGTTTCCAGCGCGAGGACCAGATCGTCGGTCTCACCGACAAACAGATCTTCCCGCCGCGGCTCGCGGAGAAATACCACCGCGACGACGAGAAGGTCGTCCAGAACAAGCAGCCGATGCTGGGACTGATCGAGCTGTTCCCGAATTCTCAGGGCAAGCCGGAGTGGTTCATCACCGACAAGCTGCCGCTGTTCGACAAGACCGGTGAGGTCTGCGGACTCTGCGGCACCGTCCGCAGTTACGAAGAGCAGCGCGCGGCCATCCAGCCCTACCTGGAGCTCGCCGAGGTGGCGGAGCACCTGAAGACGAACTTCCGCGAGCGCCTCGAAGTTTCCGAGCTTGCGCAGATCGCCGGGCTCTCCGTGCGGCAGTTCGAGCGCAAGTTCCGCAAGACCTTCCAAACCACGCCGCGCAGCTACCTGATGCGGATGCGCGTGATCAAGGCGTGCGAGCTGCTGGCGACCACCAACTTGCCGATCACTGAGGTCGCGCTGGAGGCTGGCTTCTACGACCACAGCGATTTCTCCCGGCAGTTCCGCAAGCACATGGGCCAGGCACCCACGGCCTACCGCCGTGAAAAGCGCGGGGCGGGGAAGACGCTGCCGAGGTGAGGTGCCGCGGTGGGCAGGGAAGAGGATTCACCGCCAAGACGCCAAGGACGCCAAGTTTGGAGATGAGGGTGGGAACAACGAAACGAGCGGAACGAACGAAAGGGATGAAGAAGCAAGCGGGGGATGCGGCCTGATCGAGATTACCGCAGAGACGCGGAGGTCGCAGAGGGACGCAGAGTTGAAAAGGACGACCGTCCAGCAATCGACTTCGGTTCAGCACTCTCCTCCGCTTCACTTGGCGATCTTGGCGTCTTGGCGGGGGGGAATTCACCCTCCTCGCAAAAGCCCCGGTCTTCAAAAGCCAAACCCAAAACAAACCGGTGGCGGGGCAGGGCATTCGGCGCTTGGATGGCACGGATGAAACTCTCCGCCCTCCTTGCCGCCGGCCTGCCGTTTGGTATGACCACCTTCGCCGCCGAGAAGTCCGGCCACGCCGAAGCCGAGCTGATCGCTGGCGTAACCTCTTATCAGCCCGGCAAGCCCGTGCCGGTTGGCATCAAGCTGAAGATCGAGCCCGGTTGGCACAGCTACTGGGTGAATCCGGGCGTGGGTGGCATGCCGCTTTCCGCGAAGTGGACCCTGCCCGCGGGCTGGACCGCCGGCGAGCTCCAGGCACCGGTGCCAAAGCGCTTCATGACCGGCGACCTGCCCGGCTTCGGCTACGAGGGCGAGGCGGTCTATCGCGTCGATCTCACCCCGCCCGCCGGCGCGACCGGCGAGGCCGAGCTGAAGGTGGCGCTTTCGTGGCTGACTTGTAACGAAAGCGCCTGCGTGCCCGGCGATGCGGAGGTTTCCGTGAATTTGCCCGCCGGTGATGGTGCGGCGAGCAAGGACGCGGCGGTGCTAGCGGCGGCCGAAAAGAAGATTCCCGCGCCCGTGAAGGACCTCGTGATGAGCGTCACGGAAGAGAGTGACAAAATGGTCGTCATCACCCTTCAGGCCCACCTCTCGATTATCGGGAAGTTCGACCCGGTCGGCAGTTCGCTTTTCCCTGCCACTCCGGAAGTGATCGAGGCGGGGGAGAAGCCCGTCTTTGTGAAAACCGGAGCCGACAACTGGACCGCCAAGGCCAAAAAGAATGAATACGCGGAAGGCCCGGCCACTCTACTCGATATCGTCCTGACCGGCGGGAAGCTCGAGCGCCCGCTGATCGTGTCATGGCGAAAGGAGAAGTGACGGGATTTCCATTGGACAGCCCGTCGCCCCTCGACACCGTCCTCAATTCAATCCCTACCCATCGAAACCATGAAACAACACACGTTCCTCGGCGCCGTGCTCGGTGCCATGATTTGCTCATCCACCGCCTGGGCCATTGAGCCCGGCGACGCTGCACCCGCCTTCTCCGTGAAAAACGTGAAGGGCGAGGAAGTCACCCTGGCCTCCCAGAAGGGCAAGGTCGTAGTCCTTGAGTGGGTCAACTACGAGTGCCCCTATGTGAAGAAGCACTACGGCAGCGGCAACATTCCGAAGCTTCAGGAGAAATACACCGGCAAGGATGTCGTGTGGATCACCGTCAATTCCTCCGCCGAAGGAGCGCAGGGCTACCTCGCCGCCGCCGATCTCGCCGAGCGCTCGAAGAAGGAAGGCAACAAGGCCAGCCAGATCGTGCTCGATACCGATGGCTCGGTCGGCAAGGCCTACGGTGCCAAGACCACGCCTCAGTTGTTCGTGATCGATAAGGAAGGCAAGGTCGCCTACAACGGCGCGATCGATTCCAAGAACACGACCGACGTAAAGGATATCGAGTCCGCTGACAGCTACGTCTCGGATGCGCTCGATGCTGTGCTCGCCGGTAAGAGCGTGGACAAGGCGAAGACCCCTCCCTACGGCTGCGGCGTGAAGTACGCGAAGTAAGCTTTTTCAGGTTGGATTGCTTTCTGTGATTCCAACGAGCCCCGGGGTTGCAAGTCCCCGGGGCTTTTTCGTGAAACCGTGCTGGGGCATCTTGCCACAGTCCGTTGAGAGGGCGTCTCGCCCCTCCAGTGAAGCACAGGGGCGAGACGCCCCGGCAACGGACTGGAGCGAGACGCTCCAGCTACGTTTACTTGAGATACTTGATCAGCGCCTCGCTGCGCGAGCGGACGTGGAGCTTCTGGTAGATGTGCTTCAGGTGGAAGCGCACGGTGTCGAAGCTGATGCCCATCTGATCGGCGATCTCCTTCGTGATGTAGCCCTTGGCCAACAGCGCCAACACTTCTTCCTCGCGGTTGGTGAGTTGCTCAAGGTCGGCGTCCTTCGCCTTGGGCGGCTTGCGGAAGGACTCGACCACCTTGCGGGCAATCTCACCACTCATCGGGGCTCCGCCGAACCAGACGTCCTTCACGGCATCGACGATTTCCTGCCGTGGCGTGCGTTTCAGCATGTAGCCGCTGGCCCCGGCTTCCAGTGCCTTGAAGACCAGGTCGGCGTCGCCGAAGACCGTGAACACCAGCACCTGGATTTCGGGTGCGATGGCCTTCAAGCGCACGGTGCACTCGATGCCGCTGATGCCAGGGAGCTGGATGTCCATGATTACCACGTCCGGCTTGAGCGTGGGCAGGTGCTCCAATGCCTCCTCACCGCTCGGGTAGCTGTTGAGAAAGGTCAGGCTGGCCGCGCGCTCGACGGTCCGCGTGAGCATTTCGCGGATCTCGACGTTGTCTTCGACGATGGCGACGCTGATGGGCATGGGGATTACTTTACTTTGAAAGCGGGACGATGACGGTGATCGAGGTGCCCTGGCTGGAGCTCTGGATTTCGACCGAGCCTCCCAATTCCATGACACGTTCGCGGATGTTATGCAACCCGTGACGGCCGCTGGTCTCCGCATCTTCGGGCAGGCCGTGCCCGTCGTCGCGGAAGCCAAGGCGGTAGCACCCGTCTTCCACGCGAATGTCGAGGTCGAGGTGACTTGCCCCGGAATGCTTCAGGGCGTTGTTCATGATCTCCTTGGCGGTGAGGAACAGGTGGTGCCGCGCATCCGGCGAGAGCGGTTGACCGGGAATGTCTGGCGCCACGTGGACGCGACAGCGCAAGGGTGAGTCGCGGAAGTACTCGATGGCGTACTGGCAGATGTAGGAGGAGAGCGCGGCCAGCGTGTCATTCTGCGGGCTGACGGTCCACACGGCGGCATCCAGGTCGCGGGCGATCCCGCGCACGCGGCTGGCGAGGCGGACGGAGTAGCTTTTCATCTCCTCCGGTTCGCTGACGTCTTCCGCCAGTTCCTCCGCCATCATGCCGATCTGCGTGAAGCTGGCACCGAGACCATCGTGCAAGTCGCGGGCGATGCGCGAGCGTTCGAGATCGACCCGGCGGGTCGCTTCCAGTTCCAGCAGGCGTGCCTGCAGCCGCTGGTGCGACCAGTAGCGGACCGCCAGGATGAGCAGCGTGGTGCCGCTGGCCAAGCCGAGCATACGTGCCCACCACGTCTCCCACCAGGCGGGGACGACCTCGAGCGGGACCGTCGCCGTGGCAGAGCGCCAGGAAAGGTCGCCATTCGTCGCCATCACCTCGAAGCGGTAGTGGCCGGGCTTGAGCTGGGAGTAGGTGGCGGTGCGCTGTGTGCCGGCGTCGTTCCATTCACTCTCGAAAGGATCGAGGCGATAGCGGAAGCGGACTTTCTCCGGCGAGATGAAAGTAGGCGCGGTGAAGATGAACTCCCGCTTGCGGGCGGCGGAGGGAAGCCGGGCGGTGTCGAGCGCGACCGATTTGTTGTCGACCAGCAGCTTTTCGATGTGAACCCGCGGGCTCTTGCGCGTCCGCGTCTGCCGGGCGGGATCAGCGATGACCAGGCCCTTGCGGGAGACGAAGAACAGCCGGCCATCGTACGTTTTCCATGAGCTGGGCTGGTAGTTCGCGGAGGCGGAGAAGCCTGGCAACCCGTCGGCCGCGCCGAATTTCACCGGCGTCACGGCATCGATCTTTCCATCCGCGCAGTCGAGCAGTTCGCTCTTGTCCACCTTGAACAAGGCGCGGCTGGTGCCGAACCAGAGCGCGCCGTAGTCGTCCGACAGCAATTGTGACACGACCTCGTCCGGCAGTCCTTGCTCCTGATTGAGCAGGGCAAACCGTCCGTCGCGTCCGATGAGCAGGCCACCGCCGCCCGTGCCTACCCAGAGCGTGCCGTCCGCGTCGCTGACCAAGGCGCGAATGCCGGTGCCTTCGAGATCGCCGGGGAGTTGCTGGCGAGTGAAACGCCCGTCTTTTCCCCGGAATAGCGCGCCCTTTTCCGTCCCGACCCAAATCGCGCCCGAGCCATCTTCACAAATGGCCTGCGCCTGCACGCCGGTATATCCGTGGGACTCGTTGTAGAGGGTCACCTTGCCCTCCTGCGCGCTGGCCAACAGCTTGCCTTCACCGCCGGTCCACACGGTGCCGTCGCGGGTGACATGAATGGCGTGGACCCGGCCCAGAGGTGGCAGGTCGAGCCATTCGGGCGGCAGGGTCAGGTCGCTCGACACCGAGCCGACGCGGTTGTGCCCGCCGAACCACAGCCGCCCCATGGTATCGGGAAAGACGGCGATTGCCTTCGCCGGCCAGCCTGGAAGATCGGGCGGCGGCTGGATCTTGCCGTCGCTCACCCGCCGCAGACCGAGCACGCTATTGGCAAACCAGATTCGGCCGGGAGGGCCTTCGCAGACACCGCCCTCGATGGCGGGCGCCCAGCCGGCACTGGCGTCGAGCAGTTGGAAGCGCGCCGGTTGCACCAGATTCAGGCCGCCTCCGGTGGTCCCGGCCCAAATGTTGCCCTCAGCATCCCGGCAGAGGGATGCCATCCGCTGGTGCGAGGTGGGAATGGGTTGAAAGGTCGTTCCCGCGCAACGGAACAAGCCATTGGACTTCGTGGCGATCCACACCGCGCCCTCACCGTCTTCCAAGAGGGCCGCGGGAGGGGCAGAGGACCAAGGCGTGGTCGCGGCGACCTGCGCTGGCGTTTCGCTGTCCCAGCGCCACAGCGCGTCGCCCGAAGCCACCCACAGCCCGCCGGTGCTGCAGGGGGCGATGGTCACTGCACGCGCGGGAATTTCGGGAACGGGCAGCAATGATTTTCCATCGAAGCGCTCCAAGCCGCTTCCGCGGGCGAGGAAGACTGTGCCCGAGCGATCCATCGCGAGCGAGCCGGGAGTCAGGATCTGCGTGGCTTCCAGTCGCGGGAAATGCTGCACCTTACCGTGGTCCCATCGCCATACCTGCCGGCCCTCCGAAATCACCCAGAAGACATCGGCGGCCTCTTGGAACAGCGCGATGATGCGCGGTGCGTTCCCCAGCTTTTCACTCAGGGGATGGACCGAAAAGCCGTCCTGGGTCAGCCGCACCAGTCCGCTTTGGTCGCAGGCGATCAAGAGCGTTTCCGGATTCTCGTCGATCAGTTCCACCACCCGGGAGGTCCGCGGGCTTTTCAGCAACGGTGACCGGCGCGGGAGGAATTCGATGCCATCGAAGCGGACCAAGCCCCCTTGGGTGGCCACCCATAGGAAGCCGTCCGGCCGCTGATAGATCGCGTTCACGCTGTTGTGCGGCAGCCCCTCGTCGGTCTCCCACGAGCGGGTGGCGAAGCGCATGTCGCCCGTGTCCTGCGCCAGCGCGGCGGGACAGAGGATCGCCAGCAACAGCAGGATCAGTTGCGGAAGGCGGGGCATCGATCGCTTTGTAGCAGCGGAGTGGGTTTACAAGGAGCGCGGAATTCGTGCTGCCCCGAGAGCCGGGTAACACAGCTTACGAAGCGATTGGGTTTCACGGCGCTCCGCCATGCTAGGTTTGCCCACACCGACCGACAGCTACCACAATGAGTAGGGCTGTTAGAACGCTCCGTTCAACTTCCGCCCGGTCCAGAAGATGGCCAGCAGCAGCACCACCAGCGCCACGGCCGCCCAGTGCGACCACAGGGCCACGCGATTCTCAATCGGGCGGGGCTCGGGCAGGGCGGTGATCTCCTTGATGAGTTCCGGGAGTTGCTCGGGTGAAATCGTCCGGCCGCGGGCAATGCGGGCCATCTCCTGCAGCACGTCGGGCCGCGCCGGTTGGCCGGTTTGTTCAAGCTCCGCGCCTTGGGCGAGCAGCTTGGTTTCCACCGGCTCGGCACCGGCTTCGTCGATAGAGGCTTTCAATTGCCACTCGCCCGGAAGGCTAATGCGCAGGCGGCCCGAATAGGCACCCCAGGCGGTGTCGTTCTTCTCAAGGACGACGCGCTCCTTGGTGCCGTCGGGCGCAGTGGCATCGACATACACGTCGCCCTCCTGGAGCGGCGCGCCATTCTTGTCGAAGGCGTTCGCATTGAAGGTGACGGTGTCGCCGGGCACCGGGCGCTCCGGGGTGAAGTACAGGCGCACCCGCTGGCCGGCGGCCATGTTCCGCTGGTAGGACATCCAGCGCGCCACCTGGCCCCAGAAGCGGTAGTGATACTTGTCCTCGACGCCGCGGCGCCAACGCCAGGCGGAGTCGATGCCCATGAACAGCACCTTGCCGTTGCCCGCCGACTTGGTGACGATCAGCGGCACGGGGCCGAAGCGACCGCGGCGGTTGGCGTGCACGGCAAGCACTTCGGTGCCGCCCTTGGACTTCAGCACCGGCGCATGCCAGTGAAAGCCGGGCAAGCTGCGCCAGACATCCGGGTTCGATTCCTCGGAGTCGGCCAGCATCGTGAGGAGTGAGCCCCGGCCCTCGCCCGTCAGGGTGAGCGGCGAGGCGACCGGATCGTGCAAGCCTCCCTTGGTTTCCTCGTCGTAGATCACCGGAACCAGGTCGCCGAGCGCGGAATCTAACAGCGTGAACTGGTTGCCCTGCGGGCCGGGCATGAAGACGATACCGCTGGCCTGATTCTCGACCAAGCCGCGCAGCAGCTCGCACTGGTCCTTGGTCAACTGGTCCGGGGCGACGCCGACGTCGCCGAGGAAGATCACATCGTATTTGGAAAGGTCCTCCGGCTTGGAGGGGAACTCCTGGATGTAGTCCGGGCCATCGCCTCTCCCGAGCTGCGGGTGGAACAGCAGGCAGGAAAGCTCGACGCCGGGGTCGCGGGACAGGGCGTTGCGCAGGTAGCGGTATTCCCAGCGCGGCAGGGTTTCGATGACCAGCACCTTGATCGACTCAGGCCGGCCGGAGAGGGTGAACTTGCGCGAGTTGTTCGCCTCGATGCGTTCGCCATCGGCCACCGGTACGGAGAGTTCGAGCGTGGACGCCCCTTCCTTCTCCAGTCGCCAGAGGATGGCATCGTAGGTGGTCTCACCGGGTGGCAGGACGATCTCCTTGGTCTTCTCGCGGCCGGCATCGTCCTTGAGGCGGACGATGGTGCGGACCTCGCGCTCCAACGAGGAACGGATGGTGAAGGGGATCTGCACGTTCTCGCCAACGATGCCGTAGGCCGGTGCGGTCACCGCGAGCAGGTCGAGGTCGGGCAACCGCTTCTTGCTGCCGACCGGGATCGTGAAGAGCGGCACGCCGCGCTGGAGCATCTTCTGGGCGGCCACGACCGGCGGCTGGCCAGTGTTGTAGTCGCCATCGGAGAGCAACACGGCCGCGCGGAGATTGGTTTCGTTTTCGAGCAGGTCTTCGATCGGCGAGGAAAGGTCGGTGCCTGCGAGCGCGGCGGCGGCGGGATCGGCCGGTGGTTCGCCGAAGGAGCGATCTACGAGTTCATTCTTTCCGCCATCCTCCAGCGAATCCCACAGTGGGCTATCGAGCGCGGCGCGGGTCCACTGGGCGCGGGAAACGACGCCGCGCTGTGGCGAAAGGATGTCCGGCATCTCGGCATCGAGCGTTTCCATCGACCGCGACGCGTCCCACAGGATGGCGATGCGCGGCTTGGTCTCCGGGTGGAGGATGGTGAGCCACTCCGGCTTCCACAGCAGAAGTACGACGAATAGCGTACAAACGAATCGCAAGCCTTCTAACAGGGCCGTGCGCTTCGGATGCGGGCTGCGCTTCCACGACAACACGCACAGCACGCCGACAGCCGCGAGCGCGATCAACCCGATCACCAGCGTGGCCGGGGTCGGGGTGAAATGGAGGTTGTAGAAGTGGAAAGACAAGGCGGTCAGGCGTTGGACGGGCGGCCCGGAAGCGGGGCATTGGAGGCCGCGCTCTTCTTCGGCAGGCAAAGCAGCGCCTCCGACAGCAGGAAGCAGAGCATGGCGATGAGGAAGGCCTGCCACAGCGGCTGGCTGCCATTGGCCCGGGTGGTCGTGCTACGGTCCTCGAAGAAGGTGGCGTCGAGGCCCTCGAAAAGTCCCTTCGCGGCATTGTTCTCCAGCAGCTCCAGGTCGTCCTCCGCCGCCGGGCGGTTGAGGGCGAGGGTGCGCTCGCCGAAGCGGTGGATGCCTGCTTCATACGCTTCGTTCGATGGAACCGGCGCGCCGTAGTCGTCGAGCCGGATGCGGCCTTCACCGGGACGTGGCTGGGAGAGCCGGCTGCCGATGGTGGCGAGGTAGCCGGTATCGAAACGCTTTGCGCCCTCGATGACGAGACGCTGGCTGACCGGCAGCAGCACATCGGCATCGGCGAGATTCGACCACGTGTAGTCCGGCTGCGAGCTGATGAACCATGCGGTGCCACGGTCGAAGACACGGCGGGACAAGAACGGCCGGCCATCGTCCCAGCGGGCGAGGGTGGTGCCCTCGCCTTCGGGCAGGCGGCGTTTCACCGCCTTGAACCGGTCGGCGGGGACCGGCGTGCCATCGAGGCCGTCGCTCAGCAGGCCGTCGTCGTGATCCCACGAATCGAGGATGAAGAACTTGCCCTCCTCCGACTGCGTGATGGGCGACCATTTCATGGCGGCGAAGGCAGCATCGCTGTCCTCCAGCGGGGCGAAGAACAGCACTTGCCCACCATCGGAGAGGAAGCGGACGAGCGACTCGGCGACTTGGCCGGTGGGCAGTGGCGCGGCCCAGAAAATCGCGGCGACACCATCGAGATCGAGCCGCGAGATCTGCGCGGGATCGAGTCGTTCGACGGTCTGCCCATGGTGGCCGCCGGGCGCGGAGGCGATGGTGAGGTAGTCGGCAGCCTCGCCGGGCGGGGCGACCAACAGGCTCTTGATCGGCAGGGCCGGGCCGTAGGCGAAGAAGGCGGCATTGTCGCGGAGATTGCCATCGCCGGGAATCGAGAGCCAGCCGTAGCCGGAATCCTCGCTCGGCGGGATCGGCACGGTCTTGCGGAAGCGGAAGTTCTGGCCGGCGAGCGTGACGTTCGAGGTGCTGCGCACCCCGTTGAGCGTGGCGGTCAGTGGCAGGTTGACAGGCGCGGAGGAGTCGTCATTGCGGGTGATCTCGATGTCGAGCACGAGCTGCGCGCCGGCACGACGGGAGGAAAGCAGGCGGATGGACTGGTTTGGCGAAGCCTCGCCGCCGAGGGAAAGGACGCGAAGCTTCGGTTGCTCGGGCAGCGAGGAAAGCGCCGCGCGGACGGACGTCCAGCGGTCGTTCTGCGGTTGCCAGCTCGTCGCCTGCATGTCGGAGGCGATCCACACCTCGGCGCGGCCCGGTGTTTCGGTAAGAAACTCGGCGGCTCGCGAGGCAAGCGTGGAAAGGTCGGCGGCGGTGTCGGTGGCAGCCGTCGAGGAGATCGAGGTGAGAACTTCCGGACTTGGCACGTCCTGCGGTTGGCCGGAGGCGCTGTCGATGAGCACAAGCCGGGTGCCGTCGAGATCGGCGAGCGCGCTCTTCACCCGCTCCAGCGCGAGTTCGCGGCGGGGGACGGTGCCGTTCTTGGGAGTCGCCTCCATGCTCGCCGAACGGTCTAACAAAAGCACCACCAGGTCCGGCTTGCCGCCGCTCCAGCCAAGGACATTGCTGAGCAGTGGTCGCGCCGCGGCGGTGGCCAGTGCGGCGACGCCGAGGGCGCGGCAGGTGAGGATGAGGATGTGACGCAGGCGCTTTTTGCCGCGCGACTCGCGGGTGGCCTTGAGCAGGAACTGCATGGCCGCCCACATGACGGTCTTGTGCCGCCGGCGGTTGAGCAGGTGAATGACGATCGGGATCGCCGCCGCGAGCAGGCCCCAAAGCAGCAGTGGCTGGAGGAAACTCATGAGTGGCCTTTTTTCGGCAAGCGTGCGGTCAGGAAGTCACGCAACAGCGGCTCCAGGGGTGTGTTCGTCGGGACCAGTTGGTAGTCCGCCGCGGCGTCGTGGCACTTGACCTTCACCGTCGCGAGGAAGTCGCGCAGGGCGCGATGATAGTCGTCGGCAATCAGCGTGGGCTCCACGACCAGCGAGGTGCCGTCTTCCATGTCCACGAAGCGGTGCGGGCGATCGAACTCGAAGCCGAGCTCCTGCGGGTCCATCAGGTGGAAGACGCAGATGTCGTGCTTGCGATAGCGGAGGTGCTGGAGGGCGTCCGAAAAGGCCTGTGGGTCGGTGAAGAGGTCGGAAAGAATGACGACGAAGGCGCGCTGGCCGATCTTTTCCGCGATGGTGTGCAGCGCGGGTACAAGGCCGGTTTCGCCGGATGGCTCGAGCTTTCCGAGCGTGTCGAAGATGTGCTGCAAATGCGCGGGGCGGCGGCTCGGCGGCACTTCAAGGTGGAGCTTGTCGGTGCAGACCGACAGGCCGGCGGCGTCGCCTTGGTTGACGAGCAGGTAGGCCAGCGAGGCCGCGATGCGATTGGCATAGGCGATCTTCGACTCGCCTTGGCCGTGGAATTTCATCGAGCCCGATGCATCCACCACGAAGTAGGCGCGGAGGTTGGTATCGGCCTCGAATTCCTTGATGTAAAACCGGTCGGAACGGGCGAAGGCCTTCCAGTCCAAGCGGCGGGTGTCATCACCTGGGACATACTTGCGATACTCCGCGAATTCCACCGACGACCCGCGGTGCGGCGAGCGGTGCTTGCCGGCCACATTGCCAAGCATCGGCACCCGCGTCTCCACCGGGATAGAGCCGAGCCGGGCAAGCAGGCCGCTGTCCAGAAAGTCATACTTCATTGCGCAAAATCGGCCCTCAGAGACCAGAGACAAGAAACCAGAGACCAGAAGAAAGGCATCATGATTCGTGGCCGACTTTTTGCATGAGGCCGGAAAGCATCCGCGAAATCTCGCGGGTTTCCTCGATCATGGAGTCTGTTTTGGCGAAGGGATCGAGGCCAAGCTCCCGGCAGACCTCGCGATGAACCATGAGTTGGGTCCGCAATTCGCCGCAGGAGCCCTTGCTGTAGCCGAGAAAGCGGCAGAAATCGGCGTCGCTTGGTCGTTCAGCTCCTTCGGCAATGTTTGAGGGGATCGAAAGTGCTGACCGCTGGATCTGGTCTTTCAGCGCGAAGTCGCGGGAACCGTGAGAAGCCACAAAGACGTCGACCGCCAGACGGCAGCCGCGCCGCCAAACCTCTAGGTTCTCAAAGTTGTGTGAGTGCATTTTCTGGTCTCTTGCTTCTGGTTTCTGGTCTCTCAATCTTCGCGCATTTCGGCGATCAGTCGCTCGACAACTTTCTTCGAGGTCATGCCTTGGGATTCGGCGGCGAAGTTGGTGATCACGCGGTGGCCGAGGACCGGGACGGCGACAGCTTCGAGGTCCTCGAGGCTGGCCATGTAGCTGCCGCGGAGGGCAGCGCGGGCTTTGGAGCCGAGCACAAGATACTGCACCGCGCGCGGGCCGGCACCCCAGGCGACGTAGTCCTTGATCCAGGCGGGCGCTTCCGGTGTGCCGGGGCGGGTCTTGCGGACGATCGAGACGGCGTAGTCGTAGAGGTGCTCCGGCACCGGCATGCGGCGGACGAGTTGCTGGTAGGCCAAGACGGCGTGGCCATCCAGCAGGTGATTGAGCGTGGTGCGGGCGGTGCCGGTGGTTTCCCGGGCGATCCGCTTTTCTTCCTCCCGGCTCGGGTAGTCGACCTCGATCAGGAACATGAAGCGGTCGAGCTGTGCTTCGGGCAGGGGATAGGTGCCTTCCTGCTCGACCGGGTTTTGCGTCGCGAGCACGAAGAACGGCGGCTGGAGATCGTAGCTGCGGCCCAGCACGGTGACCTTGAGCTCCTGCATCGCCTCCAGCATGGCGGACTGGGTCTTGGCCGGGGCACGGTTGATTTCATCCGCCAGCACGATATTCGCGAATACCGGGCCGCGGACGAATTCGAACTCGCGGCGGCCGCCGACGCCGGATTCCTGGATGATGTCGGTGCCGGTGATGTCGGCCGGCATCAGGTCCGGGGTGAACTGGATGCGGTTGAAGGTCAGGTCGAAGGTCTTGGCGACGGAGGAAACCAGCAGCGTTTTCGCAAGGCCGGGAACGCCCATCAGCAGGGCGTGGCCCTTTGCAAACAGGCAGATGGCGAGCTGCTCGATGACCCGCTCCTGGCCGATGATCGCCTTGCCGAGTTCCGCCTTCAGGGCGCCGTAGGTTTTGCCGAGCTGGTCAATGGCCGCCACATCGTCGGGCGGGAGCTGGTGATCCGAATAACTGGTGGGGACGACGGGTGGGTCGGCGATGGTTTCTTCCATGTAAGCGGGCGGTTTGCGGAATTTCAGCGAAGCTAGAGAGGGGTCTCGTTTTGTCGAGAATGATGAACCAAATGCGACTTGTGAGGGAGGGGCTAGCAGTCAGGCTGCCAGTATGCTACGCCAACTTCTCCTCTCCGCGTTCATCGCGGGTGCCGCCTCCGCGAAAGAGGCCGCCTGGACCTCGCTTTTCGACGGGAAATCCCTCTCCGGCTGGGTCGCGGCCAAGGGGGGGAAGCCGGGCGACGGCTGGAAGGTCGAGGACGGCTGCATCCACCGGGCCGGGAAGGGCGGGGATATCCTCAGCGAGAAGGAGTACAAGGATTTCGAATTCGAGTTTGAGTGGAAGATCTCCGCGAAGGGTAACAGCGGCGTGAAATACCGGGTGCAAAAGTCGCCTGCCGGCTGGCTGGGCCCGGAATATCAGGTGCTGGATGACGCCGGACACCCGAATGGCAAGGTTGCGGACACCACGGCCGGCTCCCTTTACGAAATCGCCCCGGCCGCCAAGGACAAGGACCTCAAGCCGGCCGGCGAGTGGAATGTTTCCAAGATCGTGGCCAAGGGCACCGTGCTGGAGCATTGGCTCAACGGGAAGCTGGCGGTGAAGATCGACACAGCCGGCAAGGAGTGGCCGGAGCTGAAAAAGGCCAGCAAGTTTGCGAAGTTCGATGATTTCGCCGGCCCGGCTGCAGGGAAACTCCTGCTACAGGACCACGATGATGAGGTCTGGTTTCGGAATCTGCGGATTCGGGAGCTTTGAGCGGAGAACAACGAAATCGGCGAAACGAGCGAAATGGGAAGGGCGGGGGAGTTCCCGGTGCTTTCAAATTTCGTCTATTTCGCTCGTTTCGTGGTCGATTCCTCCGATCTTCCCCCAATCCCGAAGGCTCGTGAAATTCTTCACCGGAAAATTTCGATTTCCCACTTGCCAGAGGGGTCGCGTCTGCTAAACAGCCCGCCCGCTTCGGAGGGCCGGACGCGTATTCACGTCTATTCACGTCTTTCCTCTCTAAATCGGATCTCCGCTCACCACAGCATCACATGGCACGTATTTTCGGCATCGAAATCCCCAACGAGAAGCGCATCGAAGCGTCGCTCCGCTATATGTATGGCGTTGGCGCGACCACCGCTTCACGCATCCTCGAGCAAGCGGGCATCGACCCGGACATCCGCACCGGTCAGCTCACTGAAGACCAGCTCGTGAAGATCGCCACCGTGATCCAGAGCCAGGGCATCATCATCGAAGGTGACCTCCGCCGCGAAAAGCAGGCACAGCTCAAGCGTCTCACCTCCATCAACTGCTACCGCGGCCTGCGCCATAAGCGCGGCCTTCCCGTCCGCGGCCAGCGCACCCGCACCAATGCCCGCACCCGCAAGGGCAAGCGCCGCACCGTCGGCGTGAAGAAGTAATTGCCCTGAATTTCAGAACGTTTTTCACAAATGGCTGACGAAGAAACCATCCCCGCGGCTGCTGAAGCCGCCCCGGCCGAGGCTGCTGCCCCGGCTGCCGCCGCCGCTCCGGCACCCGCCGCAGCGCCTGTGGCTGCTCCTGCCGCGGAAGAAGTCGCTCCCAAGAAGGACGACAAGAAGCGCGACATCTTTGCTGAGATCGCTGGTGCCGAAGAGACCCAGATCAAGATCCACAAGGCAAAGGGGTCCAAGAACATCTCGCGCGGCATCGTCCACGTGACCGCCACCTTCAACAACACCATCGTCAGCGTCACCGACTCCAACGGTAACACGCTCGGCTGGTCGAGCGCCGGCAAGATGGGCTTCAAGGGCTCCCGCAAGTCCACCGCCTACGCCGCCCAGGTCGTCTCCCAAGACGCCTGCCGCCAAGCGATGGGCCACGGCCTGAAGGAAGCTGAAGTCCGTGTCAAGGGACCGGGCTCCGGCCGCGAGTCCGCTGTCCGCGCCGTCCAAGCCCTCGGCATCGAGCTGCTCTCGATCAAGGACGTCACCCCGATCCCGCACAACGGTTGCCGTCCGAAGAAGGCGCGCCGCGTTTAATCGCACTTTTATCAGATCATGGCTCGTTATACCGGACCCCGCACCAAGATCAGCCGCCGCTTTGGCGTGGCTCTCTTCGGTTCCTCGAAAGCGCTCGAGCGCCGCAATTTCCCGCCAGGCCAGCACGGCCTGCGCGCCGGCCGCAAGAAGAAGAGCGACTACTCCGTCGCCCTCGGCGAAAAGCAGAAGCTCCGTTTTCAATACGGTGTGCTTGAGAAGCAATTCCGCGGCTACTACGAAGAAGCTGCCCGCCGCCGTGGCGTCACCGGCGAGATCCTGCTCCAGCTTCTCGAAACCCGCCTCGACAACGTCTGCTACCGTCTTGGCTTCGGCAACAGCCGTCAGGCCGCCCGCCAGCTCGTCAATCACGGTCACGTGCTCGTCAATGGCAAGCGCGTCGACATCTCGAGCTATCAGGTGAAGCCCGGCGACAAGATCAAGATCGGCGGTAAGCCGTCCTCGCAGCAGCTCGCCCTTCGCGCCCTCGACCTGACCCAGTCAGCTCCGCTGGTGGATTGGCTGACGATCGACAAGGAAGGCCTTGAAGGCACCGTTTCCCGCGTGCCAGAGCGTTCCGACATCGACCCGCTCGTCAACGAGCAGCTCATCGTCGAACTTTACTCGCGCTGATTTCCGCAAGGAATCGTCCGATTTCAAAAGACGCCCGGAGGCAACTCCGGGCGTTTTTTGTTGGTAAGCCGGAGGGTGGAAGGGACTGTGCCCGGGGAAATGGTATGGCTTGCCATCAGCTCCCTGAGCGCCGCCCGGATTGGCATCTCGGGTTGGGTAGCGCTGCTGCTGTTCGTCGCGCTGTTCCTGCTGGCGCTGCGGGTGTTGGACGATCCGGGCGAGGATTGGCCGGTTTACGTGTGGATCTCGCCATTCGTGTCTGCTTTCGCAGCGAGGCTGGCCATGGTCGGTGAAGCCCGCGGTTGGGAATCGTGGCTTGTTGCTTACCTTCTCGTCGCGGCGGCCACGTGGATCACGACCGGGCCGTGGGCGTCCTTCCA
This sequence comes from Luteolibacter arcticus, assembly GCF_025950235.1. Taxonomy (NCBI): domain Bacteria; kingdom Pseudomonadati; phylum Verrucomicrobiota; class Verrucomicrobiia; order Verrucomicrobiales; family Verrucomicrobiaceae; genus Neoluteolibacter; species Neoluteolibacter arcticus. The sequence continues at coordinate 340,338 of NZ_JAPDDT010000006.1, forward strand.
TACGTGGCGTCGTCCCCTCTTGGCTGCCGTCACCCCGCTCCTGCTAGGGCTATCCATGGCGGCAGGTGCGTTCCTGGAACGATGGCTGCCGGAATTGCTGCTGAAGTGACGCCCCGGTACGATCAGAGCTCGCCCTTCAAGACCTTCCAAACACTCTCCGCCACCTTCTCCTGCCCTTTTTCGGTGGGGTGGATGCGGTCCTGCTGATTCAGCTCCTCGCTGCCGCCGACGCCTTCCAGGAGGAATGGCACCAGCGCCGCCTTCTTCTCGGTGGCGACCTTGGCAAAGAGTCCCTTGAACTTTTCCGTGAACTCCGCGCCCATGTTGTCCGGCATCTGCATGCCGGCCACGACGACCTTGATCGCCGGGTTCTTTTCCCGCGCCTTGTCGATGATCCCGGAAAGGTTCTTCTCCGTCTGCTCCGGGGAAATCCCGCGCAGGCCGTCATTGCCGCCGAGCGCGACGACCAGCACGTCGGCGCCTTTTCCCAAGGCCCACGAGACCCGTCGCAGGCCTCCTGCGGTGGTGTCGCCGCTGACGCCAGCATTCACCACGGTATAGGGCAGGCCGGCGGAATCGATCTTCTTTTGCAGCAGCGCTGGGTAGGCTTCCTGCGGGTCGAGCCCGTAGCCGGCGGTGATGCTGTCGCCGAGCACGACGATCCGCTTCTTCCCGCCATTTGCATCCGGCGCATCCTGTGCCCATAGTGCGCCGCCCGCCAATGCCAGCATCAGTCCCAGAAATCCCCGCAATGTCATCGCCCGCTAGCCTAGGATCCGCCGCAGATGCTGTCAAACGACCCCTTCTTGAGATCCATGAACTGACCAAGGTCCACCGCACCGCCAGCCATGAGCTGACCGTATTGCGCGAGGTCTCGCTGACCTTGGAGGAAGGCGACTCGCTCGCCATCATCGGGCCATCCGGCAGCGGCAAGACCACGCTGCTCGGCCTCTGCGCCGGGCTAGACAACGCGACTAGCGGCTCGGTCAAGCTGGCCGGTCAGGCTTTCGAGGATCTGGATCAAGACGCTCGCGCCGCGCTGCGCAACCGGCTGGTAGGCTTCGTATTCCAGAGTTTCCAACTGATCCCGACCCTGACCGCGATCGAGAACGTGCTGGTTCCACTCGAACTCCGCGGTGAAACCGGTCGCGAGAAGGATGCTGAGGAGCTGCTCCGCCAGGTCGGCCTCGGCGACCGGCTCGATCACTATCCGCTCCAGCTTTCCGGTGGCGAGCAGCAGCGGGTCGCCTTGGCCCGTGCCTTTATTCACCGGCCGCGCATCCTCTTCGCCGACGAGCCGACCGGAAATCTTGACGCGGATACGGCCGGGCCGATCGTGGAGATGCTCTTCAAGCTGAACCGCGAGGCTGGCACCGCGCTAGTTCTGGTCACGCACGATCCCACGCTCGCCGCCATGGCCCATCGGGTGGTGAAGATGAGCGGGGGACGCATCGTCGCGGAAGAGATCCACCCGCAGCAGGCTCACTGAGGCTAGGGGGCCAGCTTCTTTACCAGCGCCTTGGCAAACCCCGTGCCGGCTGCGGTGTCCTCGTGCTTGAGGTAGCCGAAGACCTCCGGCCATTTCTCCGACTGGTCTTGGATGAAATCCGCCCAATCGCGGATCTTGCGCGCCGTGTAGGCGTCGCGCCGCAACCGCAGATATCCGAAGTCCGCGGTGGCGACTCGCGGCGTGATGAGATCTTCCGACTCGGCCAAGCACAGGGCGGCATTTGACTTCGCGAGCCGGTCAAAGACCTCATCGGTGAACCACGACTCATGGCGGAACTCGAAAGCCACGCGCAGGCCGCCGGGCAATGATTCGAGGAAGTCGCCCAAGAGAGCAGCGTCTGCCTTGAAAGTCTCCGGAAGCTGGAACAGGACTGGCCCCAACTTCTTGCCGAGTCCCTTCACAGACTTCCGGAATTTGCTGATCGTGTCGCCACACTTTCGCAGCTTCGCGAAGTGCGTTACCCGCTGCGGCGCCTTCAGGCTAAAGCGGAAGTGGGCCGGCGTCTCGGCCTTCCAGCGGGCGATCGTCTTGTCGCTCGGCAAGCTACGGAAGGTGTAGTTGATCTCGGTGCTGTTGAACTCCCCGGCATAGAACGCCAGCATCTTCGGAAGCGACAGCTTCTCCGGATAGAAGGAGCCCTTCCACTCCTTGTACTGGAAGCCCGAGGTCCCGATCCATGTGTTCATCTTTTGGCATGCTTGGGGAAGCGACCGGGGAGCGCAATTCCGGAGGGCCGGCGGCAAGGCGATCCTCGAAAACGCAAATTGACTGCCTTCAACGGGAACCGCCTTGAATAGGGCGGAACTTCATCAAGTCTCACGAGGAACCATGCATACCCACCGCGTCCTGATGCTTGCCTCCGCTCTTGCGTTTCTGCCCGCCGTTTCCGCCGAGGAGAAGCAGGCGACAATGCCCATGCAGGTCACGCTTACGCGCACCAAGCTGCCGAGCGGAGAAAAACTCGAGGAAGTCACGACGATCACGGCCGTCAAGGATCGCTTGGAACTGGGCGGCACCCTCTCCTTCAATGCTGGCACGGCCGAGCTGCCCAGATACTGGACGGTGGAGTTCCGCGTTCAAAATCCCGAGTTGATGTACCTGAGTGTGAGCGACACGTCGCTCCTCAGGCAGGGAGTAAGGGAGGGAACAAGCTGGATGGCCCCCGTCGAACTCTTCGAGGTCACCGCGCCCTTCGATGGCACGGGCACCATGGTCGTCTACAAGACAAAGACCGAGTCTCTGACCCTTACGATCACGCCGGTTGCCGCCAAGGCCAAGGACAAGCCGGCAGCGGAGTGATCCCGCGATTGCAGCCGAGGTGACGTAATTCCTTCTCTTGGCGGTCCGTATCGTTCGTTTGTGACTGCCCTGAAACTGCTGCTTCTTACCCCGCTGCTGTGCTTCGCGTTGAGGGCTGAAGAAACGCAGCTCTTCTACGTTCCGACTCACACGCAGCTCACTGGCATCATCGTCAAGCAGGCACCTGAAGGAGAGTCCAGTCCTGCCGGACAGGCGAAACCGTCGTGGATACTGCGCCTGCCCCGGCCGGTCACCGTGAACCCCAAGAAAGGCAGAGAGACCGAGATCCTTGAGCGCGACGTCAGCGAAGTCCGGCTTGCAGGAGATGACAGGCTGATCGCCGCGGCGGCGGAGACCAAGTCGTCGGTGACTTGCTACGGGACGCTCTCTCGCACCGCGGAGGCAGGCGGTCGCCCGGTCATCGCGCTGGAAATGGGTGCCTTCAAGGTGGCTGCGCCACCCACCCGGGAAATCCGGAGTTCACCGGATGGCAAGATGTTCGTCGCCTGGGTGGATCACGACCTCGGGCCACCGCTGGGCGAGATTCGCTCGATCTTCCTGCGCTACGCCATCGATCAAGACACGCTCTTCTCAGTGGTGAGCTCGCCTCGCGACACGCAGGCGGCTTGGAATCCCTCGTCTTCCCGCTGCGTCATTGCCGATGCGCCGGACAACGGTGGCCCTCGGACTTGGCTGGCCGTTCACAAGTCACCCGACGAATGGGAATGGCAAACCCGCTTGATCGAGCCCTTTCGCGAGCTGGAGAAAAAGTTCCGTGAGTCCGATCCCGAGGTGCATCAGTTGTTCCGACCCTCTTTTCTCAAGATCGAGTGGCTCTCCAACACGAAGGTCCGCTTTCGCGCCTACTGCAATACCGGCACTTACTTCCTTACCCTGGATACCGATCGCCCCGATGAGCCGCCGGTGGAAGAGAAGCTCTCGGACAAGTTCTTGAAGGAGTAGCTCACTGCGGCGCGACGATGCGTCCTTCGTCCAGATCGATAAACTCGAACATCGTCTCCACGGTGCCGGGTGGCAGGCCGATTTCGGCGAGCCGTTCGTGCACCCGCTGCGCCCCGGAATCGCGCCAGCCGCGCTTCAGCATGAAGCCGTTCCAGACTTCCACTTCTTCGTCGGTTGGTCGGCGACCTTGAATGAAAGCCCACTCTAGCAGCTCTTCATCCGTCTTCCCGTCCTTCAGCGTCTCGGCTTCCAGAGCCGCGTAGTCGATACCGAGAAACCGGCAGCAGCGGTCGTCGAAGCTGTTCTTGTAGGCCAAGCCGCGTGCGACCTCCCAGCCTTCCGGCAGCTTGCCTGCCGCAGCGAGCCGGATCTTGTCGAGCATGCGGCCGAAGTAGACGAGGCCGAGGGTCGTTTCGGAAGGGCTGCGCAGGCCGGGAATGACGGTCGGGTAGGGCAGGGGCATGGGACCAGACAAGCAGCCGACGCCGTCTCTCGCAAGCGGCCGATGAAACGGCTGGCCAAGGAATGTGGATGCCTGCGATCCTCTCTAAATAACCTCCATGCTCCGTCCTACCCATATCGCCGAGACCGTGCTTTACGTGGACGACCTCGATCGCGCCGTTGGCTTCTACACCGTCCTCTTTGGTTCGCCGGCGCTGCGTCGTGACGAACACTTTTGCGCGCTCGGTATCGCGGAAGATCAGGTGCTGCTGTTGTTCGTGCGTGGGAACTCGCTGCAACCGTCGCATGTCGAGGGCGGAGTGATTCCCGCGCATGATGGTGCGGGACCTTTGCATGTGGCTTTCGGGATCGGAAGAGACGACGTTGGCCTGTGGGAAAGCCGATTGGAAGAGCAGGGGATTCCAATCGAGAGCCGCGTCAACTGGCCCGCCGGTGCCGTCAGCCTCTACTTCCGCGATCCAGACGACCACGCCGTTGAACTGATCACCCCGGGACTCTGGCAGATGGGGAATGCGTGATGGCTGGATATCTCGTCATGCCTCGCTGCCGAGGATGATCAGGCCGATGAAGCCCGCGACGAATCCGAGGAGCAAGAGCCACCGCCACCATTCAACCGGTTGATGGCTGACGGTGAAGTTCCCGGATTGATCCCACGAAGTGATCCCCTGGCCGGTCAGGCGACTGTAGGAGTAGATGTTCGTGACGAGAGCGATGATCGGAATTCCGAGCCCTTGACCGGCAATCCACACCGAGAGCGTGCGGCGGAATCCTTGGACGTAGCTCAGCTTGGACCCGTCCTTGTTTCTCACCCGCACTTTCAGGAGGGCCTTGAATGGAGTTGCTCCAAAGATTGTCAACAGCAAGGGCTCGTAGAAGGCATAGGCGAAGATCAGAATGACCGTGGAGAGAGTGTCATTCATCTCGATGAGTTCCGGTGCCACGATTGCAGCCCCGATGATGAAAATCACGCAGAAGGTCAGGAAGTCGAAGATCCGCGCCCAATAACGCACCCACGGCCGGATTTGGGGTCCCTCGGGAACATACGAGCCTGAGGCATGCGCGCTCCAGTCCACGCCGCTCAGCGGCGCGGCGGTCGGCGGTGCGTAGGGCGAGAAAGCGGAGTCGTCGCGCCCGACCGTCGTCTGGGGGACGGGAGCGGGAATGTTGAGCTCAGCCACCGAGTTCGCCGGCTTCCAATCGGTCATGCCCTCGCACCACACCAAGGCACCGGGGTCCAGGGTGCCGGCGGCAAACTTGGTCTGCAGGTCTTCCTTGGAAATCGGTCCGCGCTGTTCTCCCGCCTCGCCGTAATACCACCCGTTCATGCCGCCGATCCTTGCGGAATTCGGCGAGCCGAGCCAAGTATTACCTTATCTCCGTGATCGGGATTTCCCGAGGTAGAGATTGGCATCATCGGCACGAGAATTGTCCTGATGCTCCGCGCCCGTTCGTCGTAGAGATGAATACCTACCAACCCACGAACCAACCATGTCCACCGACACCACCACCACCAATACCGTTCGTTTCCATCGTGTGCTCCGTGCCAAGCCCGAGCGGGTTTATCGCGCCTTCATCGATCCGGATGCGATGGCGAAGTGGCTGCCGCCGCACGGCTTCACCGGCAAGGTCCATTCCATGGATGCCACTGTGGGCGGCGTCTACCGGATGTCCTTCACCAATTTCGGCACGGGAAGTAGCCACGCCTTCGGCGGGAAGTATCTCGAACTCAAGCCGAACGAGCGAATCCGCTATGATGACCAGTTCGAGGATCCGAAGCTGCCCGGCACCATGATCACCACCGTCGATCTGCGCGAGGTCTTCTGCGGCACGGAGATCAACATCGTCCAGGAAGGCATTCCCGCCATGATCCCAGCCGAGGCCTGTTACATGGGTTGGCAGGAGTCGCTCGCGCTGCTGGCCCTGCTGGTCGAGCCGGAGATTCCTGATCAGATGTAAGGAGCCGCGAAGAAGGCAGTCACTCCACGGCGTCGAGCAACCAGACTCCGTCGACTTTCACGAGCTTGGCCGTCACCTTGTGCTTTTCGCTTCCGAAAGTGGTGGTGAGCACGACTGAGGCGGCTGCGTCCCTGATCTCGGGTTTCTCCGCCTTGAAGGGCTTGGTCGGCACGTCCTGGGCATTGAGCACCGGATCGGCGTCGACCTCCTCGGCGTTCATGGCCTTGTCGTAGGCTTTCTTGAACTTCGGCGTGACCAGCTTCGACTTCGCCACCCACACCTTGGTGTCTTTGTTCGCTTCGACCTCGGCGACGTAGCCGGCGTAGAACTTTTCCGCCACTTGGCCGGGGCCATCGGCGGCGGCCTCCGCGGCGGAGGAGGGAAGCATCGTGAACAGCGAAACGATGGCGGCGAGCAGGAGGCGGAGCGTTTTCATCATCCTCAGAATGCTCCTGCCGCCAAGGGGGCGTCAATCCGCGCTTGTGCCGCCCCCGTGGACAGGTCTTGTTCGGCCGCCATGGCCGACACGACGACCTGCCCGCTCTGCGAGATGACCGAGATCCTCACCACGGATCTCCATCACGAATGCCTGACCTGTGGCCACGAGTGGGACGATGCCCCGGCGGAAGAAACGGCTGCGACCCGTGTGGTCAAGGATGCGTATGGCAATGTCCTCGCCGATGGAGATGTGGTCGCCATGATCAAGGACCTCAAGCTCGGTGGCACCTCGCAGGTGCTGAAGACCGGCACCAAGTCGAAGCCGATCCGGCTGGTCGATGGCGACCATGAGATCGCCTGCCGCATGGACGGCATGTCGATCGCGCTGAAGGCGATGTATGTGAAGAAGGTGGTGGATTAGTTTTTCCTTCACGCAATCATGGATTACTGGCTGGAAGAACGGCAGCGCTTGGAGCAGGAACTCGGCGAGCGCATCACGCTCGATGCGCTCACCGGGCCGAATGGCCTCGACCGCGAACCGTGGCGGGACGATGCCGGCGGTGAGGCGGGCTGGTTGATCGCCCAGCGGAAAAAGGGCCACCGGCATTCCGCCGATGACGTGCTCACCGCGTGGTATGCGCTGCAGGTCTCGCCGAAGGTAAGCGAGCATCTTGATCTCGGCACCGGTATCGGTACCGTCGGCCTGCTGACGCTGTGGGGCATGGGGCCAGAGGCGCGGCTGACCTGTGTCGAAGCGCAGGAGATCAGCTACCGGCTACTCCAGTCGAACCTCGATGCCAATGGCCTTCGCCATCGCGTGGACTGTTCCCACGGCGACCTGCGGGACCTGGTGCTGGAGAAGAAGTTTCCATTGATCACCGGCAGTCCGCCGTATTTCCCGACGAGTGCCGGCGTGGTGCCACAGGACTCGCAGAAGGCCCATGCCCGCTTTGAGTTGCGCGGCGATGTCTCGGACTATGCCAAGGCCGCCGTGAAGCATCTCGCGCCCGGTGGCTGGTTTGTCCTGTGCTTTCCCTCGCCGCAGAAGCAGCGCGCGCTCGATGGCATCGCGGCCGCCGGGCTTGCCGTGGTGAAGCTGCGCGATGTGATCCCGCGGGAAACCTTGCCAGCCTTGTTCACGCTGTTCGCCTGCCGGCATCGCGATGAAGTCGATAAGCCGATGCTCGTCGAAGAGCCGCTTATCGTGCGCGAGGAAAGCGGCCGTCTAACAGCCTCGATGGCGGCAGTGCGGCGTGGCTTCGGTTTCTCCGATGGCATCGCTCACGGTGGACACTGAGATTTGCTCAGGCGCTGTCTTCGCTCTTCGTGCCCTTCAGGAGAGCATGGATGGCCATCGCATGGCCGTGTCCCATCTGGAAATCCTCTTTCAACCACAGGACGATATCGCCCGCTTTGACGCCGGCAGCTAGCTGCCCGTTGTGGGTGAATCCTTTTTCTTCCGCGAGCGCCCGGAAGTCGGCAGGGGATTTGCCGGTGTTGACCTCGATGTTCCGAAGGTAGGATTGGTAGGACATGGATGATGGTTTGTCAGAGTGAGTGTGCTCACGGCCGCTTTAACATCCAGCCGGCAATGCTCGGATACCGAAGCAACAGTCCCAGCCAAGCCAGCACGCCGAATCCCACGGCAAAAACGACGGGGAATGAACCGGTCCGCTGGAGAACGTGCGTCGCCGCCGCCCCGCCGAGATAGCCCGTCAAAAGAACGGCGCCCAGGATGGAGGTTCTCGGGACCACGTAGAAGGCCGTGCAAACGAGCAGCAGCAGGCCGATGCCGTTGGCCATCTCCGGACTGATTCCCATTTTCTGGCAGGCCTCCATTACCGGCTTTACCCGCAGCACCTTGGTGATCCCGTCGAAGGCTAGGAACAGCACGACAAGGGATTTGATGACAGTGGCGGTTCTCGGCATCGCCTTGAATGCCGGGGCACCTTGGCCCGAGAGTTGGGGAATTGAGTCCTGATTCATGATCACCACCACCCCTATAGCGGACTAGGCACGATCCCTATTGTATAAAAGCGACAGTTGTTCCTGCTCCCGCGCGATCCGGGCCGGGCTCAGTCCCACGAACCTCTTCAACGAGCGGGTGAGATGCGCTTGGTCGTAGTAGCCGGCTTCGTGAACCACATCGAGGATGGGCGCTCCTTGCTTCAAGCTCAACGTCGCCTGTCGCGCCCGTTCGATCTGGTGGATCGCGCCGCAAGTCAGCCCGGTGATCCGGAGAACGCGCCGCTGTTCGGTCCGAGTGGTGATATCCTGGAGCTCTCCGCGGATGGCAGCCTTCACAATGCGATCTTCCTGGACCACTCCTCGCCGCACTAGGCGCTCCACGAACGTCTCAACGTTTTCGAAGGTCGGAATTTCCCATGACGATCCGTCCAGCCAGAACGATTTCCCGGTGGCATTCGGCAGGATGACGTCGTTGCGGTCCCGAAGTTCGTCGCAGCGGATCTGCGGCATGAATGTGCCCACCTTGAAGCGCACTCCGAATCACTCGCCATTCGCAGGCAGGTCTGCCATGGTGGCCATAGTTTCTGGTCCATGGACGACGACCGTGGTTTCGCCATTCATCCGGAAGAAAACCAAATCCCAGTCGCACGTCGCAATGGAGTGGAAGACCCCCGGGCGATCACTGTGGCTCCGCCAGATCCTCTCGATGAAAGGAGAGTCGGATGGGCGATCCTCGAACGTGATCAGCATTTCATTTCCATGCTCCCGGGCAGCAGTGGCGTCAAGGACATGAAGACGGGACGCACCCGACAATCGCCCGTGCTATGCGGTCATTCCTTGGGCGGCCACACCACACCGTCCAATTCCTCAGGCAACTGGGTCGGATCCTGTGGATAGATCAGCGAGAGATCCATGTCCGAGAGCGAGCCCTTGAGAAACTCCATCTCCTCCGGCGCGCCGATGATCAACCACAGCACCTCTTCATCGCGATCATTGAAGACCTGGCGCAATTGGTCCGGCCCGACCAGCACGCCGCCGTGTTTCGGCACGGTCACGGTGTCCCCACCGATCCGGATGCGGCCGGTGCCTTCGAGCACGAAGTAGAACTCCTCCGCTCGGATGTGCTTGTGCAGGGTGTTCGCGCTCTGCGGGGGCATCCGCCACAGCCGTGCGCCCATGTTTTCGCTTCCCGTCCGCTCGAGGAAATCGGCGTTGGGAATTTTCATCAGGTTCGACGGTCGCCAATGGAGGTCGTCCGGAGTGATGAGCTGATAGCCGGAGAAGGTCTTCATGAGGGATTGCCATGAGCTAATCCCTTCCGTCGTTTCCGGCAAGGTCCTAGCTGGCTTGCGACGACTTGAAGCTGCGCGCACCGGGCTCGGCATCGCGGTCCAGCCGCATTGGCCATCCTCGAAGACCTCGAGGCGGGACGCCTTGTTCGCGTGCTGCTGTCGTGGCGGCCGAAGGATCTGCCCGTGCACGTCGTCTATGCCGGCCACCGCCTGCTACCGACCCGCGCAAGGGCCTTCGTAGACTTCGCGGTCGAGTTCATGAAGCAGGAGCTGGCGGCGGGAGGGTGATCCCCTCATCGCTTCACGCTCCCCACTCCGACCATGGCTGCCGGGCGAGGCTGGCATTGTAATACCGAGGGTCGTCGGAGACCTCGCCACCGAGCCACTCCGGGTGATCGAATTCCTCGTCTGCATCCTCCAGTTCGATCTCCGCGACCACGAGGCCTGCGTTGGCTCCGAGAAACTCGTCGACCTCCCACAGGTGCGCCCCGTGCTGGCGTTCGTGGCGAATCTTGTCCACCGGCGACGGCACGCAGAGGTCGAGCAATGCCCGCGCGTCATCCAGCGGGATGGCGTATTCGAATTCCTGCCGCGATACGCCGGAGGTGGCGCCCTTGATCGTGAGGAAGGCTTTCTCCCCGGCGATCCGCACGCGCACCGTGCGGCCGGGATCGAGGCTCAGGTAGCCTTGGCAAATCCGCATGCCGGGAGGGCCTTCGCGCCAGGCGTCGGAGGTGACCAGGAACTTGCGCTCGGTTTCAGTGGCCATGGAGTTTCGCGATGGATCGGTCGTGGAGGGGCTTGAAAAGGAACAAGGAGATCAGCGAACCGATTCCCGCAAGGAACATATCCATCTGGGTGTCCCAAGGGTCGCCCTGGGTACCGAGGAAGGACTCCGCTGCCTCCGCCGAGATGAGGGCGGCGGCCCATTCCACCAGCTCGTAGCAAGCGCTGAAGGCGAGGCAGAAGGAGATCACCGTGAAGTGCAGCCAGCCGCGCCGTGCGAACACATCATTCCGGATCAGGATCTCGCTGGTCACCAGCGCGGGCACGATCCCTTGGAACAGGTGGCCGATGCGGTCGTAGTGATTCCGCGTGAAGCCGCACCACTCCTTCATCCAGTCACCGAGTGGCGTCAGCGCATAGGTGTAGTGGCCCCCTACGAGGAGCAGCACCATGTGCAGGGCGATCCATACGAGCACGAAGCTGGAAAACCGCCAACCTTTCCGTGCAGCAATGGCCAGCGCGATGAAGCCGATGAAGACCGGCGTCACCTCCAGCCACCACGTCACCCGGTCGTGGGGCCGCCACGCGGACCACGCGATCCATGGCAGGATGAACAGGAGCAGCAGCAGGTTCGGACGGGATGCCATCGCTCACGAGCTTTGGCATCCCGGTCGCGACGCCAATCAAATTCCAATGGCTTCCGCTTGGGCCTCCGCTTTCGCCTCCGCCGCGCGGCCGAGCATGCGGTAGAGATGCGGGCAGGTGCTCGCGGTCGGCCGCACCTCGGTGGTCAGGCCGTAGTCGAGCATCGGATTGGAACGGGCGATCGCCACCGCTTCCTCCAAGCTCTCCACCGCGAGCAGCACGTAGCCGCCGACCGCTTCCTTGGCCTCGATGAAGGGCCCGTCGGTCACGGTATTGCCGCCCTCGCCGGTGATCACCACGCTCTGCTCCATCAGCGGCTGCGCCCCGAGGATCTTGCCGGCGGCGGTCAAGCGGTCGAACCACTCGTTGACCCGGCTCATTACCTGGCGCAGCTCGTCTTCCGAATAGCCGCCTTCCGCCCAGTTAGTCTTGCGGAAAAGCAGCAGGTGGCCGGTCACTTGAGGCGGGGTCGTCATTTCGAGGCTCATGGCGTGAAGATGGAGGTTGATTGACTGATTTCAAGACAACGACGAACGCGAGGGACCGGCGAGGACAGGCTTTTGGAAAAAATGTGCGGATTGGGCCGGACGGGGATGTAGCCCGCCGTCCTCGTGGCTTCCGCGTTCTCACGAACGCGCCTACGGTTGCCAGGCACCTCCTCACCCCCTCGCTATTACCAAGTGCATGGCGCCAGGGCTCGTCACGTGTTCCGTGCATTTGTAACCGAGCTTCAAGAGATCGATTCCGGCGAAGAGGCTTTCACCGCTGCCGAGAATAACCGGTGTCACGGCGACGTGGAGCTCGTCTACCAGTCCAGCCTGAAGGTATTGCCGGATCGTCGCCGCCCCGCCACCGATGCGTATGTCCAGCCCCCCGGCCGCGGCCTTGGCTCGCTCCAGAGCGGCGTGGATGCCGTCCGTGACGAAATGAAAGGTCGTGCCGCCCTCCATCTGGATCGGTGGGCGCGGATGGTGGGTGAGCACGAAGACCGGCGTGTGATACGGCGGATCGTCACCCCACCAGCCCTTCCATTGGTCATCCGGCCACTCGCCGCGGATGGGCCCGAACATGTTGCGGCCGAGGATCCACGCGCCGAGGCGGTCCATGCCGCGTTCGGCGAAGTCATTGTCCACGCCGGTGGTGCCGTCCTCTTCGCCTTGCATCCGTTGGAAAACGCGTGTGGGAATGAACCACTCGTGAAGATTCATGCCGCCGATTCCCATGGGGTGATCGATGCTTTGGCTCGGGCCGGCTCCGAATCCGTCGAGAGACAATCCGAAGCAATTAACGCGTAGCTTGGACATGGTGGTGTTCCTTGGTGGTAGGTGTCTTCAGCTTGCTTCTATTCCGCCTTGGTTTCAGCGCGTCTCTGTTCGCTCTCGCGGATCATTTCGCTGAGATCTGCGGCAGGGCGAATCTCGAACGGCCCGGCCTTCACGCCCGGGTGCTTCGACATGATCTGGATGGCGTGATTCAAATCGCGGGCTTCGAGGATCAAGATGCCGCCGATCTGTTCCTTCGTCTCGGCGTAGGGTCCATCGGTGATGGACACCTTGCCGTCTTTCCAACGCAAGGTCGCGGCCATCTGCGGCGGCTGCAATGCCTCGCCGCCGGCGAAGTGGCCCTTCTCCCGCAACTCGTCGTCATAGGTGAAGCACTCGTCCACCATCGCGTTGCGCTCGGTTTCAGAGAAGTTCTCGAATTTGTTCGGCTCGATGTAGCCGAGGCAGATGTATTTCATGGTCGTTGTTCCTTTCGGTTAGGACGGTCTCACTCGCCTTGCTGCTTCTCCGCGACTCGCGTGCGGGCTGACTGGATGGCCTCCTGCACGTCTTCGCCGAACTCAGCGAAATCGAAGATCTCGCGGATCTCGATCACGTCGCCCTCCTTGGCGGGGCAGCGCCGGGCCCACTCCACGGCTTCCTCTTTCGAATTCAACTGGAGGATCCAATAGCCACCGAGCACTTCCTTGGCCTCGATGAAGGGGCCATCGGTGACGACGGGCTGGCCTTTGCTGAAGGCGACGCGTGCTCCCTTCGACAAGGGATGCAGGCCGTCGAGCGCGATCAGCGCTCCGGCTTTGCCCAGCTCCTCGTTGAACTTGATCATCGGGGACATATCCTCCAGCGGCGGCGCAAAGTCATCGCCGGCCCGCTCTGAATCCGGGGTCGATGGCTGATAGACGTGGGGAATCATCATCATCAAGAATCTCATTTTCGGTAGGTTGGTTGGTGATTTTGAGGGCGTGAATCGTGCCCTCTCATCCACTGGTCGATTGGCGGCGGCGGAATTCGACAGCGATCTTCATTTTTTTTCGCCCAGCTCCTGGAGCCGTTTTTCAAGGAAGCGCCGCTCCGGTTCCTGTTGGCTGAGCGCCAAGGCCTTTTGATAGGCGGCACGTGCCTCCACCAAGTTTCCCAGCCGGCGATGCAAATCCGCGCGGGCCGAATGCGCGAGATGATAGTCCGCCAATTCGCCGCGGGCGAGAATGGCATCGATCAGCGTTAAGCCCGCCTCCGGTCCATCGCGCATTGCCACCGCCACGGCGCGATTCAACTCCACCACGGGCGAGACCTCGCTGCCTGCCAGCACCGTGTAGAGCGCGACGATCTGCGGCCAATCGGTGGCGGCGGCATCGGAGGCTTCGGCATGCACCGCAGCAATCGCTGCCTGCAACGTGTAGGGGCCGAATCGCTGCGAGCGCGATGCCCGCTCCACCAGCGCGATCCCTTCGGCGATCTGCTCGCGGTTCCACAGCTCGCGATCCTGTTGCTCTAACAGGATCAGTTCACCCGTGGACGAGGTCCGGGCCGCGCGCCGCGATTCCTGCAAGAGCATCAACGCAAGCAGGCCCATCACCTCCGGCTCCGGCAGCAGCTCCACCAGCACGCGCCCCAGCCGGATCGCCTCGCCGGATAGGTCCGTCCGCATCAGCGACTCCCCGGAGGAAGCGTAGTAACCCTCGTTGAACACCAGATAGACCACCTGCAGCACCGGACCCAGGCGGCCCGGCAATTCCTCCGGCGGCGGCACCTGATAGGGGAGTCTTTCGTCGCGGATCTTCGCCTTCGCCCGCACGATCCTTTGGGCGAGGGTCGGCGGGGTTGTTAGGAAAGCGCGAGCGATCTCTTCCGTCGTCAGGCCGCAGACTTCGCGCAAGGTCAGCGCCACGCGGCCCTCCGGTGCCAAGGCGGGATGGCAACAGGTGAAGATCAGCCGCAAGCGGTCGTCCTCCACGCTTTCGTCGGACCCGACCGTGGCATCGTGGCTGCCGGTCTCGAGTTGCTCCGCGATCTTTTCCTGCGAGGCATCGAACCGTGCGCGACGGCGCAGCGTATCGATGGCCTTGAAGCGCCCCGTGGAAACCAGCCACGCGCGCGGCTGCTCAGGCACGCCGCCCTGCGGCCACTGCTCCAGCGCGGCGGCGAAGGCGTCGTGCATCGCGTCCTCGGCCAGATCGAAATCACCGAGCAGCCGGATCAGCGTGGCGAGGATGCGCCCGGACTCCGCGCGATACACGGCATCCAGACGTTCCCGCACTTCTTCCACTGAGCATTCCGGCATGGGAGGAAAGCTACTGGAGGGATCCGGGCGGAACTCAATGCGAAATCGTCACCCTGCTAACGGTGAGTTGATGGAGCCGTCGGGGCTGCATGCGATATTCCGTGAGTAGGGATGGCGGCGACTGCGGCGTGACGTTAGGACGCCCGATCCCGCCACGGGCCCATGAGCGCGGAGGGCACTTCTCCTGCGCTCTCGCATCGCAGCAGGAAGTAGCCGGTGCCTGAGGCACCAAACAGGAAGTCCGGCGAGAACAGGCCGGGTTCGTCCGTGGGCCAGGCGTCGCCTTCGGAAAGGGCGGCGCGGTAGGTGAGGATCTTTTCGCCGAACTCGCGGGCACGGAGCTTCCACGCGTCCTCTCCGGTGACGCGGAATAGCTCCAGCAGCAACTCGCCGCCGCTTGCCAGGCCGGTGCAGATGGTGGGGTTCTGCCGGTGATCGCCGTAGTGATAGGTGGCTTCACCGGCCATCCGGGCGGCGTGGAGCAGGCGGGGTTCATCGAGCATTTCCCAAGCCCGCAGGAATGCCGGGCCGATGCCGGCGGCGCCGTGGCTCCACTGGCAGCGCGAGAGTTCCCCGGTGCCGAGCAGGGGCGTCCAATTCCAGCCTCCATGCGCAGGCCGCGCGTCGGCGATCAGGGTGTCGAAGAGTTCCAGCGACGCTTGTTTCCACCGCTCGTCGCGCGATGCCTCGAACAGGGCGGCGAGGAAAAACGCGACCCCGGAGATGCCGTGGGCAAAGCCCGTGTAAGGCACCGCGCCGAACCCGCCGTCCGGCCGCGGGAGGCAGTGGCATCCGGACCCTTCGCGGGTCATCTGGGCCAGCAGCCAGTCGCCACAATGTTCCGCTCCCGCCAGCAGATGCAGTTCGGCGGTGCGTTGCCAGACCGTGAGGAGATACCAGCCATTCGAGGCGGCGCCGCCCAGCATGTCGGTGAACGGGCCCGGATCCTCCTGCAGGATGGCCGAGGTCACCCGCTCGCACAGCGCTGCGATCCGCGGCGAGGCATCCTGCAGGCCGGTCCGCCACGCGGCAAAGGCAGCGCCCGCCTTGCCGATGCAGAGTCCCCGCACCGGCCCCTTCCGCTCCGGATCCGCGCACCACTCGAGCGCCGCCTGCGCCAGCTCCAACGCCTCCGCATTCCCGCGCCGCCGCCCGTAGGCCGCGAGAAACAGGGGAATCCCACCGACTCCATTGAACAAGCTGGCGTCATACTGCGGCTTGTTCTCGTAATCCACCGTCCGCCACCGGCACGAGCCGCTGTCACGCTCCGCGGTCCGGCGGATGAAGTCATAGACGGAATCCGGGCCGTTGATGGGGAGCATGCGGATGAGTAGGGGACAAGAGGGAACTTCCGCAAGTTTTCAAAGTCTTCGTCATCGGGGACGGTAAGCCCGCCACGGTGGGAAAATTCAAGATTCAAGGACTGACCCAGGTGACCCGGTGGAGACCAGGCCAACGCAGCAGATCCCCCGCCGCATTCAAGACGATTTCCGACACAGTCCCGCCACCTGAACAACCCACCCCGCGGCTAGGAATTATGGGAAATGTTTCGAGCCGGGGACTGACCTCATCTATTTCCGTCATGAAGAGACAGGCATTGCGTCCGTGTGCTTTCTCGTGGTGCCTCAGGGTCCACTGTCCTCACACTTCGGCGCGACCATGCAGCACTTCCCTGAAATCCAGCTCACCTTTCAAGAAGCCAGAGTCCTCGGCTGCTTGTTGGAAAAGGAAATCCTCACGCCCGACAGCTACCCGCTCACGCCCAACTCCCTGCTGCTGGCCTGCAATCAGACCACCAGCCGGGACCCCGTCACCTGCTTCACCGGAGACGAAGTGGCGGAGGCCCTGCGCGGACTTTCGGGGAAATACCTCGTCGAAAAGAACCTTGGCGGCCGTACCCCGAAGTTCGAACACTGCATCCAGGACGTGCTGAGCATGCAGCGGAGCGAGCGCGCCGTCCTGACCGTCCTGCTGCTTCGCGGTCCCCAGAGCGCCGGGGAAATCCGCCAGCGCACCGATCGGCTGCACACCTTCTCCTCCCTGGAGGATGTGGAAGAGACGCTCACGTGGTTCATCGACTACCCGCACGGTCCGCTTGTCCGCCGTATCCCCGTCGGCGAAGGCCGCCGGGTCGAGACCTTCGTCCACCTCCTTTCACCCGCCGCCGCAGACGGCTCCTCCGGCACCGTCACCCCTTCCGCCGCCGCCGACACTCCTGCGGAGAACGATTGGCGTGCCGCCATCGAGGCGCGACTCGCCAGCCTCGAGGCCGAGATCGCAGAGCTCAAAGCCGGCCATGCACCGCGATCCGACGATGGGAATCCGTGAGAGTGTTGCGCCTTGTTAGGCTTCAACGCTTGAGAGTCGGGGCCGCATCCCATCGAGATCCCGTCGATTGAATTTCTTTATAAAGGAACAGGCATTTTGCCGGACCTTTAGCCACAAACCAGAGCATCAGGATGGGTGGTCGCACGGCAGGTTTGAGCCTGACAGATTCAAATTTCAAGGACTGCCTCCCGGGGCGCATTAAGCGAATGCGCGAATGAAGTCTTTCACTTCTTCCACCATCCGCACTTCTCCGAGATCGTCGAGGTAGTCGAGGTAGTCGAGGTCCGAAGTATCACCAGATGATAAGGTGTCGTTTAGGGCTGATATTTTACTGGCAGGGAGAAGATTGGCGATTGCCGAATTAAGCTTGTCGCGGACGTTATCGAAGGTGGCCAGATAGATCAACGCATTGAGAACGGAACGATCCGCGTTGATGGCGAGAGATTCGGTAAGTTTTAAAATGCGTGCATCGGATGACCTCGCAACCAAAGTCAACACAAGCCAGCATGCGACTTCTGAACTCACTGACCCGACGTTTTCGTCGGCGATAAGATCCAGTTGCCGTTCTTCTAAAAATTCACTCTGAAAATAAAGGGCTTTTGCTGAGAGTCGTTGAAATATTGGGTTTCCCTCGCCAATCGCAATCTCCACGATCTTGTCGCGACGAGCAGGGGAGCCGTGCTTGACCATTGATTGCAACAGCGTCATTCTGACGCTGTTGTTGTCGCTCTTCTTAAGCGACTTGATAATTCGCTTATAAGCGTCATTACTGAGAGTCGCTTGAGCGAGCAAGAGTTTGGCCGCTTTTTCCGCGATTGGGTACTCCACGTCATCTTGGCCATGGTGGTCGGGAGTCCATGTGTCGAAGGTTAGGTCTATTAGTGCGTCCGTATGGCTGTCGTGAGGTCTTTCTTCCAGCATGGCTACAAGGCGCTTGCGGACAAGGCTGCTGCTATCTCTCCTCATGTCTCGTAATTCTGGCGGCAATGGTGTCGATGATTTGGAGAAAAATGCGTTCATCGCCGTTACTCGGCAACGAGCAAATTCGTGGCTCAATCCTACCGTTATCAGGCGTTGGTTGTCCTGAGCGACACCGAGCTCCATGGCTCGATTCACGAGTTCGATGTTCTCTTTTGAGACGTTATGAGTAGTTGTCAGAATCCGATCAATCCGGTTCGAAACGTTGTCGCCGCATCGAGCAAGCACCCTAGCAACGCCGAGATTAAGTTCCGGTCGCGCTGAGTCAGGAATGGATCGGAGTATGTTGGCCGAGCGTGGAGAAGCTTCCGCATTGGGGAAATCCAAGATCAGGTGGATCGCTTGAGCCAAATCATCCCCCGCTTCAGCAGTGTGTTTTTCGATGACGGCAAGTTGGGCTGCGGTCGTCTGTTCGTCGGCTTGCAGGGACTCTTTCATATCCGTCGCCAGCTCAAGTTTTCGCTCCACAGAGAGTCCCCCAGATTCTGAAAACAACTTGCTAACAAGAGCGGGTGCGTGAACGAGTGCCGTTGACGCAGCGCTGGCACGTATTGACCGGTCGTCAGATCCCTCTCTTAGTCGCACTTCTAGAAGTTCTGCCAGCGACTGCGTAAAGTGCTTTTTCGCTGCATCCCAAAACAAATTTTCATGCCGATGATTGCTGGCGATAGTTCCGATGGCAATCAACTCAGCCTCATCAAAATCATCGGTTCCATTAACGCAATTGATCCAATCCCAGATAAAGGAATCACGGCGTTGATGATTCGCTAATTTCTGCCACTCACCTGCGTCTCGTCGTGCTACAACGTAGGATTTCAGCACCTCGCCTGCTGTGTAACCGTCTTCGGCTGCGCTTTCCGAGTAGTGATCGGCTGCGTAAGAGTCTAGATCCTCATTGTGGATGGCGAGTTCAAATTTTCGGTCATGAGAGCTGATGACTCTGTCCCATTCATCTGCCGCCTCTGGTATGACACACTCAAAGCCCTCTAGGTCCACCAGTGCGCCATTGATCAATGATTCAGAATTTAAATTGTATCCGTGCCGGATTATTTCGCTGATGCCGGTTCTAAATGCCGAGACGAGATTTGGTGAGAGTTTTGCAACCGATTGATAAAAGCTGCTAGGAAATGAGTTGTGCGCGAAGCCAAGAACGCTTTGTATGAAGGTTGTACATATGGCATGAGTGTGCGGTTCATTTGAAAGCCAATCGTACCAATCCTGAGGTTTTTCCGGTTCCTTCCAAGACCTCATATTGAACCAGTTCTTATCGATCGGGCTCTCATTCAGCCACCTTGCGAGCTCGGCTACAGCACATGTCGGCGATCCAGACTTAGCGGCGAGAGCCAGATCATCTCGAAATGTGGGCTCATTGCGACCCAAGAGCGATATCAACCAATTGTCTATTTTCGCTTGTCTTGTGGAAGGAACTCGAACTTTCAGTTTCTTTATCGGAAATATCGCGGCGCGGATCAGAGCAGCTGTCTCCGTTCCCCAGTCGGTGCCCGTCACTTGATCGAGTTCGATTAGGGAATCAACAAGCTGGCCAATGACGCGCGACGTCTTATTCGCGTTCTTCAACGCTGCTTCTTCCAGCCCGGCTTCAACCCGCGGGTGCGCGTAGCTGATCTCGGCTGCGTTTTGCTTGAGGTTGCCACCAGCAACGAGAAAGCTAACAAAAGGCAGGAGCTTGTCTTCAAGGGTTGGTAATTTCCCGTAGAGGTCGGGTTCCAACTCCTCGAGTGCACCAAATGTGATACGCTTGCGGGCCTTCATAAGCGCCCAGATTACTGCAGCTTGCTCCCAATCGTTGCGTTCCTTGATGCCTAGAATAAGGGTTGTCTCAATGAGTTCTTGTTTGGCCTGGTCGATACAGCGGTGCATGAACGTGGCTTCGGTTTCATCCACTTTCGCTCCCAGTGCCGCGCTGCCGAAAAACCGCTCGATTTCAAGCGGTAGCAAAAGATTCTTTGTCACATCGGCCTTATACTTCAGCGCAGAGATCTGCTCACCGCGTGGCATGGCTTTTAGGCGATTGTCAAAGAGATTGCTTCGATCAGCCTTCCGGTAGTGCCCCTCCGACAGCTCAATGGTGTATCTTTTGTCGAGGGACTTAAGGTCCGCAGCCTTCAAGACATCAGACCGACTTGTGATGACGAACTTTCGATCTGCTGATGCGGAGTGAAGAAACGCATTGATCGCGTCGTTCCAGGGCAATGCCGTTGGCTCCGCTCTATATTTCCCCCAAGGATCTTCAATTTCGTAGACAATCGAGCCTGGCGTGATGTCATTCCGAATTTGCTCTGGGCCTCCGCTGACCTGAACATGTGTCAGATGCGGACTGGCATCTCGGAGTGTCGCAATCAACGCTTTTGCCGTCGTTGTTTTTCCAGTGCCAGATGGACCAGTGATCACAACGGCATTTTTAGCTCCCATGAGCTGTTTGAGTTCTTCCCAGTTTGTCGGCGGCACGAATGCCTGGAGATCTCTCGACACCCCGTCGTATCCGTCGTGATTGCTGACGATGTTGATGACGTCGGCGCGGGTCCAGATGCCACCTCCAGCACCCTTAATGCGGGCGAGAGCTTCTTGTTCAAGTTTCGCGTTACAATTCGCTATTTTGCTGGTCGGAACGCGGAACCGATTGGTCAATAGTTTGTCAATTTGATGCTCAACTTTCTCCATGTCCAAACGACTCCAGACGGCGACTCGCCCGTCAGACGCCGCAGGTAGCGCCTTCGTTATTGTTGCGGGCATTTCCTTCAGGTGATTCCACTGCCACGGGCCTGCGACTGCCAAGTTTCGCGCAACACCGACAAGGTCCGCTGATGTCACAAGAAGGTAGCTGATATTGGGCTCTTTCAGACGATCTCTTGCAGGTTTTCGGATTTTTCCGTGAGCCAGGAGTCTCGTAAGATCTTCAATCTTCCAAGGACCGGTGCTGCGTAGCTTGCATTGCACTACCAGACGTTTTGTGCTGACCGTCATTCCTTGGGTCAAAGCACTTGGTTCGTTTTCGAATTCTGCTTCGAGATCCTCTTCGCTGACAGGCTCCAAGATGATTTGATTAGTGAGCTGTTTGTTAGCAAGTAGATCGAGGGCGAATAGGACGGAAACCTTGAGCTGGTAAAAATATCCCTCCAGTGCGGTGTGAGCACTTGTAGGTTCCACGGTTTCGTCATCCGAAGTTTCCATGAATGGGTCAGGGCTTGTGGATGAACATTCGTGCGGCAGGACGGCAGCGGTAAGCACTTCTATGGGTTATCTGGATATGCTTGAGCTTCCAGTTTCGCTAGTGCAGATTAATCGAAACTTATCTCTTTTTGCTAAGCCTGCTGAAACCTCCGCGCCCTTCTCGACAAACTCCTGGCTCTTCTCCTCCATGCCTTTCTCAATGGCTGCTTCCTCGGAGATGCCATGCTCGGCGGCGTATTGGCGGACGTCCTCGCTGATCTTCATGGAGCAGAAGTGGGGGCCGCACATGGAGCTGAAGTGGGCGGTTTTGGCGCCGTCTTGCGGGAGGGTCTCGTCGTGGAATTCGCGGGCGGTTTCGGGGTCGAGGCCGAGGTTGAACTGGTCTTCCCAGCGGAATTCGAAGCGAGCCTTGCTGAGGGCGTTGTCGCGGGACTGGGCACCGGGGTGGCCCTTGGCGATGTCGGCGGGGAGGAGGAGGGAAATCATGGGGCGGCAGGGTTTGCGGCTGTCATGTTAGGCCTAGCGGGCTCTGCGCATGGCTTCCAGTTCCTTTTTGAGCGGTAGCCAATACTCCTTGTCGCGGAGTCGTTCTGCTTGCTCCTCGGCTGCGAGGGCGCTTTCGAGGGCGGATTCGTTTTGGGCCCACGCGTGTCGAAGGGATTCCCGGATGGGGGCTTGCTGGCGACAATCTTCAGGCCATCTCGCGGCGCACTCGATCAGGAGGGAGGCGGTGCGGAGTTCACGGAGCCAGAAAAGGATCTGTGGCGGAGTGGGATCGGCCGGGCGTTCGAAGTAGTGAGCTTCCACCAAGCGGCGGATCATTGGCCAGTCCTTGTCGCGCTGGGTTTTCGTGGCTTGGACGAGATCGGGCAGGGACAGCAGATCGCAGACGGTGCCATCCGGGGTTTCGAGGGTGGTGCGCCGTTCCCAGAGCTCGGGAAAGGGGGCCACGCCGCGCATGGACGACATGACATCGACCCTCATGCCCGCGGCATCGGGATGACGGCAGCGGAAGTGAATGGCATGCCCGCGGTGGAGATGCTCAATTTCGAAGCCCGGGACGGCGATTACTTCAGCCTGGAGTTCAGCCAAGGCTGCCCTGAGATGATCGAGGTTCTCATCGCTGGCGAGGATCGCGAGATCGGTGTTCCGGCTAAACTCCGCCGCGCCGTAGAACACGCACGCTTGTCCGCCCATGAGCAGACACTGGACGTGGTGCCTGCGCATCGAAGAAAGGACTTTGAGTATCGGGTTCGGGATCAAGGCTTCCTCCCAAGGCGATGTAGGTTTGCCAGAGCTTTTCGGATTCGGCCCAGCGCTGGGCGGGAGTGAGTCGATACCACTCCGCCCATTCGCTACCGACAAGGTCTTCGGGATCGACCATGGCGAAAACCTAGTAGCCTCAAGCCGGTGTGTAAACCTCCGCGCCCTTCTCGACGAACTCCTTGCTCTTCTCCTCCATGCCCCTGGCGATGGCTTCTTCTTCGGCGAGGCCTTGTTCGGCGGCGTATTGGCGGACGTCTTCGCTGATCTTCATGGAGCATCCCCCTTCGCCGAGGCTTCGGAGTACGGAGATGCCCGTCCGGGTTGAGCGGATCTCGTTTCCGTAGAAGCGTTCGAAAAGAATGCGCTTCTGCTGCTGGTCAGAAATGCCCGGAGGAAACGAAGCCATCACCATGCGGCGGGCGGCTTCGTGCATGCGGACGCCCATGAGGAACCGTTCCTCACCGGTCTTGGCCATCAGGCGGGCGTGGACCATGGCAGCGATTTCCGGTGAGGTGTCGTTCATGGAGGGTTAAGCGATAGGAGTCCTTGCGATGGCGGACGCGAACGATTCTCACGATGCGGACTTCATCCGCGATTTCGTAGATGACGCGGTAGTTTCCGACGCGGATCCGCCAGTCGTTGTCGGAGCCAGCGAGTTTGCGGCATCCGATGGGACGCGGTTCATTGGCGAGATCACGCATGGCAGCTGCCAACTTCGGGCGTTCTTCCGCGGCAATTTTCTTGAGATCTTTCTCTGCCGAACGCTCGATCAGTAGCTGATACATGACCTACGCTCCGAGATCTGCCAGCGCCTCATCCAAATTCCGGAAAGATTGGGGCTTCTTCCGCGCCTTTTTTAGCCATTCGATGTCGTCGGCGTCTTCGAGGCGCTCGAGCATTTCCTGATAAATCTCGATGGGAAGGATGACGGAGACCGGCTTGCCCTTGCGGGTGATGATTTCCGGTTCCGGCATTTTCGTTTTCATGGCTGCAAGATAGGCGATCGGAGGATTTTGTAAACGCTGGAGGAAGGGGCAACAGGAGTGGCGGCGCTCATCATGCAGGCACGTAGACTTCCGCCCCAGCCTCGGTGAACTCCTTGCTCTTTTCTTCCATGCCCTTGGCGATGGCTTCTTCTTCGGCGATGCCTTGTTCGGCGGCGTATTGGCGGACGTCTTCGCTGATCTTCATCG
Source organism: Luteolibacter arcticus (assembly GCF_025950235.1). NCBI lineage: Bacteria > Pseudomonadati > Verrucomicrobiota > Verrucomicrobiia > Verrucomicrobiales > Verrucomicrobiaceae > Neoluteolibacter > Neoluteolibacter arcticus. The sequence goes on from NZ_JAPDDT010000006.1 coordinate 364,118, forward strand.
AGCAGAAGTGGGGGCCGCACATGGAGCAGAAGTGGGCGGTTTTGGCACCGTCCTGCGGGAGGGTTTCGTCGTGGAATTCGCGGGCGGTGACGGGGTCGAGGCCGAGGTTGAACTGGTCTTCCCAGCGGAACTCGAAGCGGGCCTTGCTGAGGGCGTTGTCGCGGTACTGGGCACCGGGGTGGCCCTTGGCGATGTCGGCGGCGTGGGCGGCGAGCTTGTAGGTGATGACGCCGTCCTTGACGTCCTTTTTGTTAGGCAGGCCGAGGTGTTCCTTTGGCGTGACGTAGCAGAGCATGGCGCAGCCGTACCAGCCGATCATGGCGGCGCCGATGCCGCTGGTGATGTGGTCGTAGCCGGGGGCGATGTCGGTGGTCAATGGCCCGAGGGTGTAGAAGGGGGCCTCGTGGCACCACTCGAGTTGCTTGGCCATGTTCTCCTCGATCATGTGCATGGGGACGTGGCCGGGGCCTTCGTTCATGACCTGGCAGCCCTTCGCCCAGGCGCGGGTGGTGAGCTCGCCCTGCACTTCGAGTTCGCCGAACTGGGCCTTGTCATTCGCGTCCGCGATCGAGCCGGGGCGGAGGCCATCGCCGATGGAGAAGGAGACATCGTAGGCGGCGCAGATGTCGCAGATCTCGTCCCAATGGGTGTAGAGGAAGTTCTCCTTGTGATGGGCGAGGCACCACTTTGCCATGATGGATCCACCGCGTGAGACGATGCCGGTCATGCGGCTGGCGGTCATGGGCACGAAGCGCAGCAGCACGCCGGCGTGGATGGTGAAATAGTCGACGCCTTGCTCGGCCTGCTCGATGAGGGTGTCCCGGTAGAGTTCCCAGGTGAGGTCCTCGGCCTTGCCGTTCACTTTCTCCAGCGCCTGATAGATAGGCACGGTGCCGATGGGCACGGGGGAATTGCGAAGGATCCACTCGCGGGTGGCGTGGATGTTCTTGCCGGTGGAAAGGTCCATCACCGTGTCCGCGCCCCACTTGGTGGCCCAGCGCATCTTCTCCACTTCCTCCTCGATGGAGGAGGCGACGGCGGAGTTGCCGATGTTGGCATTGATCTTCACGAGGAAGTTCCGGCCGATGATCATCGGCTCGCACTCCGGGTGGTTTACATTGAGCGGGATGATCGCGCGGCCGGCGGCGACTTCGCTGCGGACGAACTCCGGCGTGATCTCGGCCGGGATGCGCTGCGGGAAGCGGCGGAAGATGTTCGGCGTGTACGGGCTGTCCGGGAGCTGATTGGAGCCGGCGTGCTGCTTGTCGAGGTGATTGCGGACGATGTCCTCCTTCATGTCCGCGATCTTGGCGCGGCGCATGTTCTCGCGGATGGCGATGAATTCCATCTCGGGCGTGATGATGCCATTGTCGGCATACCACTTCTGCGTGACGGGCTTGCCGGTGGCGCGCAGCGGCATGCGGCGGTCGGAGGTGAGGCCGGGGAACTCGACGAACTTGTTCGCGCGCTCGGACTTGGAGGCGAACTCGACGTGCTTCTCGGTGAGGTAGCCATTGTCCTGCGGTTGGACCTTGCGGCCCTCGTATTCGGCGACGTCGCCGCGGGCGAGGATCCAGTCGCGTCGGAGCGGCGGCAGGCCTTCGTCGGAGGTGCCGGTGAAAGCGGGATCGCCCCACGGGCCGGAGCAGTCATAGACGCGGACGGCCTCGTTCTTCTCGATGCGGCCGTTGAAGGATTTGGTATCGGAGAGCGCGATCTCACGCATTGGCACGCGGACTTCCGGGAAGAGCTCTCCCTGGACGTAAACGCGGGTCGAGGCGGGCAGGGGAGCGCGGGAGGCGTCGTGGGATTCTGCCGTGGCGGCGCCGGTGGATTCTTCAGGGGCGATCATGGTCGAGTTGAGAGTGGGTGGTTGAGAGTTGAGAGTGAAGAAGTGGGAAAGAAAAAGGCCGCGCTGGGTGGAGCGCGGCCGGAAGGAAAAGTTCGGGTAATGACGAGCTTCCTAGGGCGGAGCGACCCGCTTCAGGTTCGGAGGATTTTCGCCGCGTGCGCCGGCCATTCTCAGTTCCGCGATCGGGGAACTCTCCTGTCGTGTGACGGCGACGTTACCGGGGGAAAGCGAACTGCCAAGCGGGAAGTGGGTGCGCGGGAGACGGGGCAGCGGAGAGGGGAAACAACGAAAGGGGCGAAATTGACGAAATCTTAAGAGCAGGGGAAGTGGGGGCTTTGTGGCTGCTGGTGGTGGAGGATTTCACCGCCAAGACGCCAAGGTCGCCAAGTGAAGAGGATTCGGGGGGATGGCGGGGATTGGGACGGTCTCCCTAACATTGGATGGAACCGCCGAGCCGCAGAGGTCGCGGAGGAACGCGGAGATTTTTTTGAGAGGATGTGGATCACGGGCGATTGCGGATCGTCACTCGGCGTCACTCTGCGGGCTCGGCGTCTTTGCGGTAAAGCTCCGCCAAGGACTCGTGGCCTTGCTTCTTCAATTTCGCTCGTTTCGCTCGTTTCGTTGTTCTCCTCACTGCAAAGAGTCGCGTCCTTGGCGTCTTGGCGGTGAAATCGTGTTTTTTCCTTCAGGAATCCGGCTTGTGGGGAGGGGAGGGGCCGGAAATGCTCCGTGCCGTGGATACTTCCAAGGCGGTTCTCGCGGCGGTGCTGCCGGTTTATTTGATCATTCTGGCGGGTGCCCTTTTGCGGAAATTGCGGGTTCTGAAGGTGGATCAGGACGAGCCGGTGTTTCGGCTGGTGTTCAGTGTCCTGTATCCCTGCTTCATTCTCGACAAGATCCTCGGCAGCGAGAGCGTCCGGAATGGCGGGGACGTGATCTGGGGGATTGGGCTCGGCTTCGGGCTCACGGTGCTCGGGTTTGCGGGGGCGTGGTTATTGGCGGGTCTGCTGCAATTTCAGAAAGGCTCGGGAAAGCGGACCTTCACGCTGGCCACGGGAGTGCAGAATTTCGGCTACACGGCGATTCCGGTGGTCGAGCTGATGTGGGCCGGTACCGGGGCGATCGCGATGCTGTTCGTCCACAATCTAGGGGTGGAGCTGGCGATTTGGTCGGTGGGGGTGATGATTTTGTCGGGGGAGAAGACCATCCCGTGGAAGAAGCTGGTGAACGGGCCTGTGATTTCCGTGCTGCTCGGGCTGGTGCTGGTGGGCAGCGGGCTGGACCGCTATTTGGAAACGGCTGGCGGGCACCCGGTCGGCGAGCCGATGCGCAGGGCCATGGCGTGGATCGGGGCCGGGGCCTTCCCGGTGGCGCTCCTCATCACCGGGGCGCTGGTCAGCGACCTGATCGGGGCGGAGCGGCCTTCGCCGAAGATCGTGCTTAGCGGGGTGGTCGTGCGGCTGGCGGTGTTGCCGATGTTGCTGCTGGCGGCGGCGAAATTCCTCCCCGCCCCGTTGGCGCTCAAGCAGGTCTTGGTGGTCCAGGCGGCCATGCCGTCGGCCATGACGCCCATCATGTTAGCGAAAGTTTACGGCGGCCGGCCGGGGGTGGCGGTGCAGATCGTCATTGCAACCACGGTGGTCAGCCTATTCACCTTGCCCTTCGTGATTATTTGGGGCCGGCAGTGGGCGGGTTTGTGATGGATTTGTCGGCGGGATTCTGAAAGACACGGAGCATCCCCTTTGTAATGGGGCACGCACCGCGTTCGATATGACAAACGAATCTGACTGGGAGAACAGCGCCGACAACCCTCGCGCGCGATATATTGTACCAAACCTCGACCGTGCACTCGTGATGCTGGAGCTGCTGAGCTCCCGTCCCGAGGGGATCAACGTGAGTGACTTGGGCGTCGAACTCAAGATCCCGAAGAACAGCGCATTCCGCATCGCGGTGACGCTCGAGAACCGCGGCTTCTTGGAGAAAGTCGAAGGCACCAAGCGCTACCGCCTGACGCCGCGCCTGCTGGTGCTCGGTGCGATGTCGGTGACCGACGCGAACCTTTTCGAGAAGTCGATCGACGTGATGCGCCGCCTGCGCGACGCGACCGGCGAGACCGCGCTGCTCGGCACGATGATCGATACCGAAGGCGTGGTGCTCGACCAAGCGCTCGGCACCCACCACTTCAAGTTCGCGGTCGATGCCGGCACGCGCTTCTGCCTGCACACCGCCGCGCCGGGCAAGGCGATGCTGGCGGGCCTGCCGGAGGAAGAGCGCATCCAGCGCGTGATGCGGATGAAGCTGCCTCGCTTCACCCCGAACACGATCACCACCCACGAGGAATTCCTGAACCACCTCAAAGAAGTTGCGGTACGGGGATACGGGTTCGACCTTGCGGAAGAAATGGAAGGCCAGACCTGCATCGGGGCTGCGATCCGTGGTGCCACCGGCGGCGTGATCGCGGCGCTGTGGATCACCGCGCCGTCTTCGCGGATTCCGGATACCCAGCTCGATTCCTTCGGAGCCGTGGTAAAAGCCCACGCGGATGAAATTTCCAGCCGCTTCGGGGCCGTTCTGTCCCAGATTGCATGAGGTACTCGCTGGTCATCGGTCTCGGCGCATTGACCCTCGCCGCGTCCCCTCTGGGAGCGGTGGAGACCGAGGGCGTGGAGTTCTTTCGCAACGAGGTGAAGCCGATCCTGGAGCAGAACTGCTTCAAGTGCCACGGCGGCCTCGATGAAAAGGGCCACCCCAAGGTCCGCGGCGGACTCCAGCTCATCAGCCGCAAGGGCCTGATGAAAGGGGGCGCGCATGGCGCGGCATTCAACGAGACCGACCCGGCGAAGAGCATCATTCTGGAAGCTCTCTCGTACCAGAATGAGGACCTGCAGATGCCGCCACGCGGCAAATTGCCAGATGAGGATCAGGAAAAGATCACCCGCTGGCTGGAAATGGGAGCGCCGTGGACGCCGGAAGATGCCGACGTCCTGGTGGAAATCCACGACCCGCTCGCCGGGGTGACCGAGGTCAACGAGAAGACCAAGGCGCACTGGTCCTACAAGCCGATGGAGCGGCCCGAGCCGCCGAAGGTCTCCGACCCGGCATGGGCAGTGAACCCGGTGGATGCCTTCGTCCTCGCCAAGCTGGATGAGAAGGGGCTGAAACCGGTCGGCGAAGCGTCGAAGGCGGCGTTGCTACGACGTTTGTCGTATGACTTGACCGGACTGCCGCCATCGCTGGAGGAGATCAAGTCGTTCGAGGCGGATGCCTCGCCCGATGCGTGGAGCAAGCAAGTGGACCGCTTGCTCGCCACCCCGCAGTATGGCGAGAAGTGGGCGCGCCACTGGCTGGATATCGTCCGCTACGCCGAGTCGAATGGCTTCGAGCGGGACAACGAGAAGCCCTTCGTCTGGCGCTACCGCGACTACGTCATCCGCAGCTTCAACGACGACAAGCCTTACGACCGTTTCGTGGCCGAGCAGATCGCCGGCGACGAATTGCCCGACAAGACCGCCGACTCGCAGATCGCCACCGGGATGCTGCGCCTGATGGCGTGGGACGACGAGCCGGCTGATCGCAAGCAGCACTTCTTTGATGTGCTCGATGACAATGTCCGCACCGTCACCGAGGGCTTCCTCGCGATGACCGCGGGTTGCGCCCGTTGCCACGATCACAAGGGCGACCCGATCCCGCAATCGGACTACTTCAAGTTCACGTCCTTCTTCCGCGGCATCGAGCCGATGGGGCAGGGGGGCAAGCAGACGCAATTCATCCACTCTCCCGAACTTGCGGAAAACCGCGACCTGCAGCTTACCGAACTCGGTGCTGAGGAAAAGCGGATCCGCGAGTGGATGGCGAAGTGCGAGGAAGGCGCCCTCACGAATGTCCAGCGCACCAATCCGGAAGTTGCCGCGCGGGTGAGCAACCTGACCGCGACGGACCGCTGGCTCGTCACCGATGCCCGGTTGCGCCCGACGAATTGGTTCTACACGACCAAGCCGCCGGAGGAAGACTGGTCGGCGGTCGGGTTCCGCGCCGAGCGTGCGAATTGGCAGCAGGGTCCCGCCGGCTTTGGCACCGCCGCTCCCGGAGTGCAGGCCCGCACCGTGTGGACCGGCCAGGACATCTGGCTGCAAACCACCTTCGGCCTCGAAACGATTCCGAAGTCGGTGCTGCTGCATCTCTACCACGACGAGAACATCGAGATTTATCTCAACGGCCAGCCGGTGCTCCGTCGCGAGCATCACGTGGCCGACTACGAGCGCATCACCGCATCGCGCGAGTTCATGTCGGCACTCCAGACCGGTCGCAACGTGCTGTCCGTGCATGTCCACCAGACCGCGGGCGGACAGTTCTTTGACCTCGGCTTGGAGATCGATGCTGTCACCCCGTCCGACCTGGTGCTCAATCGTCAGTATCGCTCGGTCAGCCGCAAGGATCGCGAAACCTACCGCCGTGGCCAGGCCCGGTTGGAAGAGATCGAGAACTTGAAAAGGTCGCCGGGTATCGAGGCGATGGTGGTCACGGAAGGCGGCCCGGTGCCGCCGCCGACGCACATCCATCTGCGCGGCAGTGCCCATGCCGAGGGCGATGAAGTTCAGCCCGGCTTTCCCGCGATCTGGGGTGGCGAGGTGGCCGCGGTGACACCGCCCGCCGCCGACGCCAAGACCAGTGGCCGGCGTCTCGCGCTGGCGAAGTGGATGACCCGTCCCGACAATCCGCGGACCTCGCGGGTGATGGTGAACCGCATCTGGCAGCACCATTTCGGTCGCGGCCTGAGCCCGACGCCGAATGACTTCGGCTATCTCGGCACCGCGCCGACGCATCCCGAACTGCTGGATTGGCTCGCCACCGAGTTCGTCGCGAGGGGCTGGAGCGTGAAGGCAATGCATCGCCTGCTGCTGAACTCCAAGGTCTATCGGCTTTCAATCGCATCCGACACCAAGGAAGCCGCGGCCGATCCTGCCAATGATCTGTTCTGGCGCTTCAATCCGCGCCGCCTCGGGGCGGAGGAATTGCGCGACTCCATCCTACTGAGCACCGGCGAGCTGAACTTGGAAATGAAAGGTCCCAGCATCTTCATCCCGATGCCGGAGGAAGTGCTCGCGACCTCTTCGACCAAGGGTGGCAAGTGGGGCAACAGTCCGCCGGACCAGGCGAACCGCCGCAGCGTTTACGTGAAGATCAAGCGCTCGCTGCAGCCGCCGATGTTTACCGACTTCGACCTCGCCGACACCGATACAACCTGTCCGGTGCGATTCACCACGACCGTGCCGACGCAGGCGCTGGCGATGATGAACAGCGAGTTCATCCACGACAAGGCAACCGCCTTGGCCAAGCGCCTCGATAGCGAGCATCCCGGCGACCTCCAGGCCCAGGTGAAGCGCGCCTTCGAGCTCGTGGTCTCGCGCCAGCCGGATGAGGGCGAAGTCATCCGCTCGCTCGCCTTCATCAACAAGCTCAAGACCGACAGCAAGCTCGCGCCGGAGATGGCGTTGCAGCGCTTCGCCGTCGCCGTCTTCAGCTTCAACGAATTCTTCTATCTCGACTAGCCATGATCCTGCGCCCACCCACTGGCAACTTCTGCGGTCGCGTCCATCGCCGTGAGTTCATCCACCAGATCGGTGGCGGATTCACCTCGCTGGCGCTTGCCGGCATGCTGTCGCGCGACGGGGCTTTCGCGGCTGAGGCGGGCTACGACAACCCGCTCGCGCCGAAGCAGCCGCAGCTTCCGGCCAAGGCGAAGTCGGTGATCTTCCTCTTCATGTATGGCGGCCCGAGCCACATGGATACCTTCGACTACAAGCCGAAGATGTATCCGCTCGATGGCAAGACCATCCCGGTCAAGACCTTCGGCCGCGGTGGCAAGAAGAACGAGGGCCGGGTGGTTGGTCCGAAGTGGAAGTTCCGCCAATACGGCGAGTCCGGCAAATGGGTGTCGGAGCTCTTTCCGAACATCGGCGGCTGTGTCGATGACATCGCCTTCATCCACTCGATGACGGCGGACTCGCCGATCCACGGCTCGGCGATGCTGATGATGAACAGCGGCTCGCTGCTCACCGGCAAGCCGTCGCTTGGATCGTGGATCAACTACGGCCTCGGCTCGCTCAATGAGAACCTGCCCGGGTATGTGGTGATGCTGGACAAGACCGGCGGCCCAATCTCCGGCGCCAAGAACTGGAGCAGCGGCTACATGCCCGCGAGCTACCAGGGCGTGGTCTTCCGTTCGCAGGGGAATCCGATTCTCAACCTGCAGAATCGCCCGGGCATGGATCGCGTCCAGCAGCGCTCGATGCTCGATTTCCTGGGTGACATCAACCAGTCCCACCTCAAGGGCCGCGAGCATAACAGCGACCTCGCCGCGCGCATCGCCTCCTACGAACTCGCCTACCGCATGCAGGCGACCGCGCCGGAAGCCATCGATGTCGAAAGCGAGCCGGAGCATATCAAGAAGCTCTACGGCATGGACGGCGGTCGCACGGATGACTTCGCGCGGAAGTGCATCCTCGCACGCCGCCTCGTCGAGCGCGGTACCCGTTTCATCCAGATCTATTCCGGTGGCGCGCACAATGACGACAACTGGGATGCCCACGGCGACCTGGTGAAGAATCACGAGTACCACGCTGGCAACACCGACAAGCCGATCGCCGGTCTGCTGCAGGATCTGAAGCAGCGCGGCTTGCTGGATGAAACGCTGGTCATCTGGGGTGGCGAATTTGGCCGTCAGCCGACCGCGGAGTATGCCGAAGGCACCGGCCGCGACCACAATGCCTACGGCTTCACCACCTGGATGGCCGGTGGCGGGATCAAGGGTGGCACCAGCTTCGGCGAGACCGACGAGCTAGGCGGCGAGGCGGTGAAGGACCGCGTGCAGGTGAAGAACCTCCACGCCACGGTGCTCCAGCAGATGGGGCTGGATCCGAACCACCTGACGTATTTCTACGGTGGGCTGGATCAGAAGCTCGTCGGGGTGGAAGGGGCGGATCCGATTCAGGAGCTGATTGCTTGATTCCTGGGTGCGCGGGCCGCTGGCCCGCCGAAGCACTGGCACGGCTGACTTGGCGATGCGGACTTGAACAGGCAGCAGGCTCTTCCGGTAGTTCAGCGGGTCATCGGCCCGCGCACCCAGCGGGGACACGCTTCGCGCTGGAACGTGGCACGATGCCTGCCAGCCTCCCCGGCATGTCCGTTCGCCTCGCCGGCCTCCTCCTGCCCGCCTTCACGCCCCGCCGCGACGGGGACCTCGGTATCGGTGATACCCGTGCCTTGAAGCAGTGGATCGACCGCTGCGCGGCGAACGGGATCGGCTTCCTGCAGTTGCTGCCGCTGAATGAAACCGGCGGGGACGACAGCCCTTACAACGCGATCTCCTCGGTAGCGCTCGAGCCGCTGTTTCTCACGATGGAGCTGGGGGAGATTCCCGGCCTCGAAGTGGCGGACATCGAGGCCGCGCGTGAGGAACTCGGCGAGATTCTCCATGCGGACAGTGTGAACTACCCGGCCGTGCGGAAGGCCAAGCGCACGCTGCTAGAGAAGGCATGGAAGCGCTTCCATGCCGGCCCGGGCGATGTGGCTTTCTTCCGCTTCCAGAGGGAGGAGAAGGCATGGCTGGAGAATTACTGCATCTATCGTTGGTTGATGGATGAGGCCGGTGGCTCGGAGGCATGGGACTACTGGCCGGAGCCGATGCAATCGGTCGAGGGCGCGCTGGCTCACCTGACAGCCCGAAAGGCAGCCGATGGCGCGGGGGTGGATGAACGGCTGGATTACTATGCGTGGGTCCAGTGGTTGTGTTTTCTCCAATGGTGTTCGGTACGCGAACATGCCGACCACAAGGGCGTGAAACTGATGGGCGACATCCCTATCGGCGTGAGCCGCTACTCGGCCGACGTGTTCTTCAATCGCGAGGACTTCGACCTCGACTGGTGCGGCGGCGCACCGCCGGAGAGGATGTTCAAATACGATCGCTTCATCCAGCAGTGGGGGCAGAACTGGGGCATCCCGCTTTACCGGTGGGATCGAATGGAAGCCGAGGATTTCCCGTGGTGGCGTCAGCGAATCTCGATGCTAGCCGACATCTTCCACATCTTCCGCATCGATCATGTGCTCGGCTTCTACCGGATTTATTCGTTCCCATGGCTGCCACAGCGGAATGCCGAGTTTCTGGATCTAACCGAGGATCAGGCCATCGAGCTGACCGGCGGACCCTTGCCCGGTTGGAATCCGCGACCGGATGATACGCCAGAGCATCAGGCAGCGAATCGCTTCGATGGCGATGTGCGGCTGCGAATGGTCATCGAGGCTTCGCATGGAGCCGCGGTGGTGGGCGAGGACCTCGGCTGCGTGCCGGAGTATGTGAGGCCGCACCTTGCTTCGCTGGATGTGGCGGGCTTCCGCGTACCGCACTGGGATGCCGATGGTGAGGGCCACGTGATCATGCCAGAGGATCTGCCCGAGTGTTCGTTCGCGACTTACGCGACGCACGATCACGACTCGCTGCCGGCGATGTGGGAGAACTTCCGCGCACTCGCGGCGGACGAGGAGGCGGATGATGGCGAGCGCCATGGCGCGACGAACAACCTGCGGCTGATGGCGGAGTTTGCCGGCATCGAGCCGGACCAACCTTATGACGCGTCGGTGAAGGAGGCATTGTTCAAAGCGTTGTTAGATTCCCGCTCGCGCTATGCGGCGATCATGATCACGGATCTCTGCGACCTCACTGACCGCATCAATTCGCCTGGCACCGTGGGACCGCGCAACTGGAGCTTCCGCCTGCCCGAGTCGCTGGAGAGTGTGGCGGAAGCGGAGCTCGCGAAGCTTCGTCCGTGGATCCACGAAGCGAAGCGCTGTTAGAGCAGGGCCTGCTAGCGGATCGTCACGGTCCACTGGGAGCGCGGAATCGATTCCACCTGGTTGGACTCCCGAACGGTAGGCGATCCACGAAACTGCCATGGACATCCTTCTGGTGGAGCCCGCGAGTCGCAGAGGCGGAACGCTTTGCCTTGCGGTCCAGATCAACTTCGGCACGAATTATCCGGATTCTGCATCGACCCAGTCAAAGCATTCGCCATCATGTGGAGAAGCTAGGGAGCCATCGGCTAATTTCACCGCGCGGGCACCCCATCCGGTTTCCAGCATGCAGCAGTTCGCACAAACATTTCCGGCGACTTCGCTGCGGCGATGCGTGGTTCCGCTGCTGGCGGCGAGTTCCTTGGGATTCATTGCATCCGCTCGCGGGGATCCAGGAGAGGGAGGAGCGTGGAAAAGCGATGCCCACGCACCTGAGATCGCTGGAATCGAAGCAAATCCTCTCAAGGGAATGATTCCCTTTGAAAGCGGTACGCGGCGATCCTTCCCGCACAGCATGGAGTGGTTCTACCTGCCCCTCAGGGATCTTCAGAAAGGAGACTCGGAGTTTGATTGGGAACCGATTGAGAGGCGGCTTGAAAAGATAGCGGGGAGAGGCAACCACTCCGTTTTCAGGATTTACCTCGACTATCCGGGCAAGCCGATTGGTACGCCCCAGTATCTGATCGATGCCGGTGTGCCAATGCGCGGTTACACCGATGCGGGAAATCATCACTCCGCCAGCAAGTCGCCGGACTGGAACGACCCCCGTCTGATCGGAGCCCTTGAGAGTTTCATACTTCATCTCGGGAAGAAGTATGATGGGGATCCACGGATCGGCTTTCTAACGGCCGGTCTCTACGGCTTCTGGGGAGAGTGGCATAATCATCCCCACGACCCGGGATGGGAGATGAGAGCCGAGGGCCGGGACCGGTTGCTGAACGCCTACCGGCAAGCGTTCGCCAAGACCCACGTGCTGCTACGCAATCCAATGGGAACAACGAATCCGGGACTGAAGACCAGTTTCGGGTATCATGACGATTCCTTTGGTTACGAAACCTTGCGGCCGGAATGGGCATTCTTCCCCCGACTACATCAGAACGGATTGGTTGAAATCTGGAAGCAAAAGCCCATCGGAGGCGAGATCCGGCCGGAATTGCAGGCCACGATCTTCGATGCCTGGCCGAACCTCCCCGTGATCGTGGGAAGCAAGGCCAGCGAGGATCTCTCCGAATGCATCAATGCCACGCACGCAAGCTGGATGCTGAACGAACGTCTTTTCGCAGGCTCGCTTACGGATATCCAACGCAAGAACGCCCTCCGTGCCCAACGCCTCCTGGGTTACGAGCTTCATGTCGCGGGTTCTTCCATCGACAGGGATGAGAAGAATAATCTCCACGTGAGGTTAAAGATCAGAAATGCCGGGGTGGCACCCTTTTATTATGAATGGCCAGCCGAGTTTGCCAGCTTTGATCCCGCAACAAAGATGAAGCGGGTGCTGGGTCGGTCCACAAACTGGAACGTGCCTGACATTCTGCCCGATGGCCGAGAGTACCAAAGGGAGTTCTCTTGTACCCTGACTGAGAGCACCAGAGGTCGACGGCTATTGCTGAGGCTCGTCAATCCCCTGGAGAATGGGAAGCCCTTGCGCTTCGCCAACGCTCGCCAAGATGGGGATCTCGAGGGTTGGTTGACCCTGCAAGACATTCCGGACGAGATTACCGGATCGACCACCCGTTGAACGGCTGCAACTCTAGCTCGCGATTTCCAATGGGCGAGTTCACTTGAAGAGCACCCGCCTCATCACGTCCGCCACTTCCTTGGCGGAGCGGTGGCGCAGGAATTCCTCGTGGCGGCCGGGAACGGTGTGGACTTCGATCTCGCTGGGGGCTGACCAGCCGAGCGTCGGGGCGCGGGGCAGCCAGCCATCGTCATCGGCGCGGATTAGTACAATGCGCTTGGCTCGCGGCAAGCGAGGCTCGTGGAGGTGCAGGGCATCCCAGTGAAGCATCGCGCGTTCCTGCGACTCGGGATCGAGCACGTCGAGATCGAGAATGCCGCGGATATCTGGAATGCCGTCCTTGCCGGAAAGGCGGTTCATGCCGGAGGCGGCGGCGCGTTGCTTCATCTTCAAGCGCCGCAGGGCCACCTCGGTATCGCGCATCATCAGGCTCTTCACGCGGCCGGGGAGCCTCGAGAGGATTCGCCGCCAAGTGGCAAGGCGGAACCAAGGGTTGTAGCTCCGCGTGGCGCGGGGCGGTGAGGATTCAAGCAAGCACAGCAGCTCGATCTCTTCGCCCGCGTCCGCGAGCTGTGCGGCGATCTCCGCGGCGAGGTTTCCGCCGAAGCAAAAGCCGGCGATCCGGTACGGTCCACGCGGTTGGACGGCGCGGATTTTGCCGACGTGCGCGGCCGCCATGGCGGCCAATGTTTCAAAGCCATGGGTGCCTTCGGCGATCCCGTGCGAGTCGATGACGTCGCCTAACAGCCGTGCCGTCTCACGATAGGGCAAGAGCCCCATGCCGCCATCGACCAGCGTGTGGCACCAGAAAAGCGGGGTGCCGCCTTGCCCGCGGGACAGGGGGAGCACACGCGGCTCGGCCAAGTCGGGCGCGGCCTTCTCGCGGATCTGCGCGGCCATGCCGGCGGGCGTCGGACGGTCGAACAGCCAGTCGAGCGAGACCGCGATCCCGGTGCGTTGCGTTGCGTCGGTGACGAGGCGGGCGGCGACGAGCGAGTGACCGCCCAGTGCGAAGAAGTCATCGTGGGGACCCACATTGCGGCACCCGAGCGCGTCGGCCCAGATTTGGCAAAGCTCCATCTCCAGCGGGTCGTTTGCGTTCGTCGCTGCCGGCTTTTCGGTTTCGGGCAGCGGTCGCGCGGCCAGCGCCTTGCGGTCGATCTTGCCGCTCGCGGTGAGCGGCATGCGGTCGATGGAAATCAGCGGTGCCGGGACCATGTAGTCCGGCAGGCGCTCGCGAAGATAAGCGGAGATCTCGGAAGCCTGCAGGCCGGGCACCGTCGGGCGATACCATGCGATGAGCCGATCATCGGTGAGCACGGTGGCGGCCTCGGCGATGCCAAGATGGGAAAGCAGGGCGGCATCGATTTCGCCAAGCTCCACACGGAAGCCGCGGACTTTCACCTGGCCATCCGAGCGGCCAAGACATTCGAGCGAGCCATCCCCCAGCCAGCGCGCGAGGTCGCCGGTGCGGTAGACGCGTGGCATCTCTGTGGAGGCGGTTGGGACGAAGCGCTCGGCGGTAAGCTCGGGGCGTTGCCAGTAGCCGTCGGCCAGACCCGCGCCGGAAATGAGCAGCTCGCCGGGCACTCCGGGTGGCAAGGGCGAGCCATCGCTGCCGGCGATGTGGATGCCGGTGTTGGCAATCGGGTGGCCGATCAGGATGCGTGCCGGATTGTCCGGCACCCGCCAGATCGTGGACCAGACCGTGGTCTCGGTGGGGCCGTAGAGATTCCAGAGCTCGCGGCCGAGCGGCAGCAGCTTGCGGGCGAGCGGCAGATCCATCGCCTCGCCGCCGCAGAGGATCTTCGTGGCAGGTGATCCCTGCCAGCCCGCATCGATCAGCATGCGCCAGGTCGCGGGAGTCGCTTGCATGACGTCCGGCTTGGTCGCCTCCAGTCGTGAAAGGAGCGCCGCAGGATCGCGCGAAACGCCGCTTGGTATGAGGTCCACCGTGCCTCCGGAAATGAGTGGCAGGAAGATCTCCAGCGCCGAGATGTCGAAGGACACGGTGGTCACGGCTAGCAGGCGCTGGCCCTCGGCGAAGCCCGGCTCCTCCTGCATCGAGAGCAGGAAATTTGCGAGGGCCCCGTGGGAGACGACGACGCCCTTGGGCTTCCCGGTCGAGCCGGACGTGTAGAGGATGTAGGCGGTATTCTCCGGCCGTGTGGAAACGGGTTCGGGCGGGGCGGAACCTGCGGCCATCTCCGGGTCAAGTACGATGGATGTCGTAGTTGGCGGCAGGCGATCGACGAGAGCCGGTGAAACGAGGACGTGCAGGGGTGCCTGATCTTCCAGCACCAGCGCGAGGCGTTCCGGCGGGTTGGCGGCGTCGAGCGGGACGTAGGCGGCACCGCATTTCCACGCGGCGAGCAGGGCAACCGGCAGCAGCAGGTTGCGCTCTAACAAAAGCGCGATGCGGTCACCGGGTTTGACGCCTTTGGCTTGCAGCGAGGCGGCCAATGCCGAGGAACGCGAGTCGAGCGCGGCGTAGTCGAGCGACTCCTCGCCGCAGATGAGGGCGGTTCGTGCCGCAAGGCGTTGGCAGGTTCCGGCGATGAGCGCGGGAGCGGTTTGCTTCGGGAACTCGGGGCGCTCGACTCCTTGGCCCACTGCAAGCAGGTGGAGGAGATCGCGTTCCGACAGCCCATCGATGGCGCAGATCGGCCGCTCGGCCTCGCGGCAGACGGCTTCCAGCGTGGCGAGATAGCGGTCGAGCATGGCCGCGGCGGTTGCCTCCTTGAAGAGGTCGTCGCGATACTCGAGCACGACCTGCTGGCGGTCGGAGAGGACGAAGTAGAGCAGGCTGAGATCGAACTGCACCGCGCCCCGATGGGCGAGGTAAGGCCGGCAGCGCAGGCCGCCGTGCCAGACTTCGGCAATCGGGATCTCCTGATGATCGAACATCACCTGCGCGAGCGGCGAGCGGTCGCGCGCGCGCTCGGGTCTGACGGCCTCGATGATGCGCTCGAAGGGCGCGTCCTGGGCGGCCTGCATTTCGAAGGCGGCGTCGCGCACCCGGTCCAGCAGGGTTAGGAAGGTTTCCGACGGATCGAGCGTCAGGCGGAAGGGCAGGGTATTGACCAGCGTGCCGACGAGGTCGGCGGCGGCGGCGTGGTTGCGATTGGCGATCGGCACCGCGATCACCGGGTCATCGTCCCCGCCATGGCGGCGCAGCAGCAGCAGGAAGGCCGCGAGTTGCACCATGAACGGGGTGACCCGGCGGGCCTTCGCAAAGGCCGTGACCCGCTCGACGAGTCCGGTGGGCATGATGCGTTCCACGGCTCCACCCAGAGACGACGGCTTGGCCGGGCGGGAGAAATCGGTGGCAAGTTCCATGACGCCGGCGTGACCGGCGAGACGCCTTTTCCAATAGAAGGTCGCGGCGTCGGCGGCACCGCTTTCGATCCAGCGGCGATGCCAAGCGGCGTAGTCGAGATAGTCGGCGCCTGCCAACGGCGGCGGGGCCTGCTTGCCACCGGCGAAGGTGGCGTAGTAGGCGGCCAGGTCGCGTATCAGCACGCGCACCGACCAGCCATCGGCCACGATGTGGTGGGCGCACAGGGCGAGGATGTGGTGCTTCTTTCCGCAGGCGACCAGCAGCGCCCGGATCGGCGAGTCATTCGCAAGATCGAACGGACGCAGGGAGAATGCCTTGAGCGCCGGTTCGCGCGGACCGTTGCTGCGCTCGATCGCCAGCGGCGGGCTGTCGTCGAGTCGCACGACGATGCGACCGTCCTGCATGGCGTGACGGCTGCGCAAGATGGTGTGGCGGGCAACCAGCGCGGCAAAGGCGCGGTCGAGCGCGGCGATATCGAGCGGACCCTCCAGCTCCAGCGCGCCGAAGACGTGATAAGCGGCGCTTTCCGGCTCCAACTGGTGGAGAAAGCCCATGCGCTCCTGCGAATGCGTGAGCAACCCGCTGTCACGTCCCGAGCCGGGCGCGATTTCCGGCGGGGGAGTGGCGGTCTTTCCCTCGAAGGTGGCGGCGAGATGCCCAAAGGAAGGCGCTGAGAAAAGGTCGGCCAGCGAGACCTCGACACCGGTGGTGGCCCGCAGGAGGGCGGACAGGCGGGTGGCCTCGATCGAGCTGAGTCCGAAGGCGATCAGGTCGTCTTCCGCGCGCCCGCCGTCGCGGCCGGACACTTCCCGGACGGCATCGAGGACCGCATCGAGCCACTTGCCACCCGGAGGGAGAGCCGGGGCATGGGCGGCCTCGTCGAAGATCACGACGAGTTTGCCGGCCCCGAAGGCGTCGCGGGCGGCGGAGCGCTGGAGCTTGCCACTGGTGGTGCGGGGCAGGGTGCCGGCCCGGACGAAGACGATGCGGTGGATCGGTAATTCGAGTGAATCGGCGATGCTCTTGCGAATCGCGACCGCAAGATCTGCCAATTCCTTTTCCGGCAGGCGCTGCGATTCGATCGCGAGCACCAATCCTTCGCCGGCCGCGGTTTCGCCGGCGAAAGCGGCGGCCGTCGTGAATTGGGGAAAGCTGCCAGCCAAGTCTTCCTCGACATCTTCCGGCGCCACATTCGTGCCACCGAGGATGATCAGGTCCTTGATCCGGCCGACCACGTGAAGTTCCCCGTTTTCGAGATATCCCCGGTCGCCGGTGCGAAGTTCCCCGTCGGCTCCGAAGACCTTGGCGCTTTCATCCGGACGGTTCCAGTATCCCGCAGCGATGCCGGCTCCCTTCACCCGGATCTCGCCAATCTCTCCGGCGGGCAGGGTGCGTCCGCTCACGGCGTCGACGATGCGCAGTGAGGAGCCATCCACCACCGGTCCGCATGAGACGTGCTGACCGGCCTCCGGGTGATGGGATATTCTCTGGAACCGGCCGGAGCGGCAGGCCGTCACGGTGAGGGTGGCTTCGGCCAGTCCGTAGCCGGGCAGAAACGTTTCCGGCCGGAAGCCGTAAGGGGCAAAGCGCCGGGTGAAGCGCTGGAGCGTGTCGATACGGATCCGCTCGGCTCCGGTCGGGGCGGCGTTCCAGCAAGAGAGATCCAAGCCGGCGAGTTCCTCGTCGCGGATCGAGCGCAGGCAGAGGTCGAAGGCGAAATTCGGGCCGCCGCTGAAATCGGCGCGGTAGCGGCTGATTGCCCGCAGCCAGCGGACCGGACGCTGGACGAAATGATCGGGTGAGAAGAAGGTCAGCGGCTGCCCGGAGTCGAATGAGAACAGGATCTTCAGGATCAGCCCCATGTCGTGATAGGGCGGCAGCCAACTGAGCATCGAGCGGATGCCGAGGCCCCGGAGGGTGCTGCCAAGCGCGGCGAGATGGTGCCTCAGGTGATGGTGATGAAGCACCACGCCTTTCGGTTTGGCGGTCGAACCGGAGGTGTATTGAAGCAGGCAGGGGCCGTCGGCGTGCGGCGTGTCCCGCTCGAAAGGGCTGCCGGTGGCGAGGTCCTCCATGGTCAGGACGGTCACGCCGGGGATCGGCTTGGCGGGGGATTCGCCGATCGCCAGGGTCGCTCCGGAATCCCGCAGAATCGCTTCCAGCCGTTGCCGGTGGCGATTCCCGCGCGGTGGGTAGGCGGGTACCGCAATTGCCCCGGCGAACCAACAGGCGAACAGGCCGACGATGAAATCCAGCCCCGGCGATTCCATCAGCAACACCGGTTTTCCGGTCGCGCCTGCCTCAACCAAGCTGCCGGCCCGGATGCGTGCCTGACGCAGCAGTTCGCCGTAGTGTAGTAGATGCTCCTGATCCTCGCCGTCCGCCAGAAAACGGAAGGCCAGTCGCTCCGCTTCGGCCGTGGCCCGCTGGTCGAGCACCGCGGTGAGCGGTCCGACGAGGGGACGGTCCAGGGAAAGTGCGCTGGTGGTCATCTTTTGGGGGGGGCACCGTGCAGCGAACCGCGACAGCCAAGTGACGCTAGCGGAATGAATCCGGCGGGACAACTCCGCCCCGCCTACGTGATCGCGTGGGGCAGGGCAGGGAAAAACGAGGCATGATTCGTGCCGCCGCGGGCCTGCGGCGAAAATTGCGGAATAATGACAGGAACCTTTGTCTGCGTTCTGGGTTTCAACTTCGTTTTATTTCCTGGAAAGAAGCCACCACTTCGCTTCGTAGGCGGGCGATCCCCCAATCCTCATGCCTTGGCGGCGGATTGACGGCGTCGAGTTGAACGCCTAGTTTTACCAAAACCTCGAAACCCATGAAACCCCGCACCTTTGGCTTCCTCGCCTGCTGGCTGGTGGTTCTGCCTTCTGCCCACGCGGCGGAAAAGCCGTCCCCCGCGAACGATCCCGCTTTCATCGCCAAGGCCTCACGGTCGATCGATGCCAATGTCGCCTCCTGGTATCGCAAGGAGAAGCTGCCGGTGCCGGCGGTGACGGATGATGCCACATTCCTGCGCCGGGCCTTCCTGGTCGCAATCGGCCGGATTCCGACCGCGGAAGAGGCCCGCTTTTTCCTGGAGATCGACGAGGCGAACAAGCGCGTCCAGCTCATCGACTACCTCGTGCAGTCGCCCGGCTACTCCAGCCACATGAGCAATTGGGTCTTCGACCTGTTGCGCGTGACCGACGACAAGCCCGGCTTCAATGGCAGCTTCGAGCCCTACCGCCACTGGGTGCGCACCGCGATGGAGAGTAACATGCGGTGGGACGAGTTTAGTCACTCGCTGCTTTCCGCGAATGGGGACGGCTGGGATCCCAAGACGGCGGCCGTCGGCTACTACACCCGCGACCGCGGCATGCCGCTGGACAATCTGGCGAACTCAATGCGCGTTTTCCTCGGCTCCCGGATGGAGTGTGCCCAGTGCCACGACGATCCCTTCGGCGAAACCGAGCGCCACGATTTCTACGAGCTGGCCGCCTTCACCGAAGGCCAGGGCGGGATGCGCCAGAACCTGATGCGCGGCCTGTGGGACGAGATCAATGACGGCGAGAAGCGTCGCTCGGTGGATTATGAGGTGGCGCAGGTCATGTGGGACCGGGTTTACGGGCTCAGCCTTGGCGGCAGCGGCGAGGGCAAGATCAAGTTGCCCGAGGACTACCAGTATCGCGACGGCGAGCCGGGCCAGTTGATCGGAGCCAAGACCCCCTTTGGCAAAGGTGTCCGCATTTCGGAAAAGAACGACAAGGGCGGCGGTCGCAAGGAACTGGCCGACTGGGTCACCACCAAGACCGGGGAGCAGTTCGCGTCCGTCGCTGCCAACCGCATGTGGAAGCGCGTCATGGGCCGCGGGGTCTATGAGCCGGTCGACGAATACAAGCCGACCAAGGAGCTCCACCATCCGGAGCTGATGAACACGCTGATCTCGCTGATGGTCGAGCTCAACTACGACCTGCAAGCCTTCCAGAAGGTTCTGCTTAACACGAAGACCTTCCAGTTCGTCCCGAACCCTGAGCCGTCGAAGGTGGTCACCGGCGACGACTTCCATGGCCGCCAGCTTTCCCGCCTGTCTGCGGAGCAGCTCTGGGACTCGCTGATCACGCTGGCTGCCGGCGATCCAGACAAGAAGCCGCGCCGCGGGCTCGACGACCGCATCTATCTCAACCGCAAGCCAGTGCTGGTCGGGAAGAAGAACATGGTGCAGGTCTCGAAAGAAGTTCTGGCCCTGGAGTCGGAAGCCGCCGTGCGCTCCTATTTCGACAAGCTGCTGGAAGAAGTGAAGAAAGATGGCGGCGGTGGTGGCGGTGATAGCATGATGGGCATGGCCAAGATCCAGCGCTACGACAGCAAGTCCCATGTCCGCGCTTCCGAACTGCCGAGCCCCGCGCCGCGGAATCACCTGCTATACCTCTTCGGCCAGTCCGATCGCATCGTTGTGGAAGGTGCCAGCCGTGATCCGAACGTAGGCCAGGTGCTCTCGCTCATGAACGGCTACGTGCAGGAGCAACTGGTCAACAACTCCGGTGCCCACCTCTACAAGAGCCTCGAAGGAGCGGGCAGCGACGAGGAGAAGATCCGCCGCCTTTACATCACCATTCTCAACCGGCCGCCGAGCGGCGAGGAAATGGGCTGGATGCTCGAGGAGGTGAAGAACTCCGGCCAAAACGGCTTCCGCAACATCGTTTCCGCACTCGTGATGTCCTCCGAGTTCCTCTTCTTGCAATAAAACCCCACCCTTGGAAAAACCATGAACGCCAGTGATTTCAACCGCTTTGACGAGCCGACCCGCCGTCGGTTCATCACGAACGCCGCGAAGATGTACCTCGGGGTGCAGCTGATGCCCTTCTTCAACGGCGCTGCCACCGCAGCTCCTGCCGCCGCGAAGGAAGCCGTGAAGGCGAAGGCCAAGAGTGTGATCTACCTCTACATGTCCGGGGGCATGAGCCACCTGGATACCTTCGACCCCAAGCCGAAGAAGAAGGAAGTGATGGGGCCGACTGAAGCGATCCCGACCAAGGCCACCGACATTTTCGTCGGCAAGAATCTGCCCAAGACCGCCGAGGTCATGGACAAGGTCTGCGTGATCAACTCGATGACCTCCCGCCAGGGAGCGCACGAGCAGGGCACCTACATCATGCACACCAGCTACGACATGCGTGGCACGGTGAAGCACCCGTCGCTCGGTGCTTGGGTCATGAAACTGGGCGGCCGCCACAATCCGGAGATCCCGGGCTACGTGGCGATCGACTCGTCGCAGGAGTATTCCGGCGGCGGCTTCTTCGGCGCGAAATACGCCGCCGCCCCGATCGGCAGCCCGAATGAGGGCCTGCAGGATTCCAAAAAGCCGGGCGACGTTTCCAAGAAGGACTTTGAAAGCCGCTTGTCACTCGCCGACCGCCTCAACAAGCAGTTCCACGGCAAGTATCAGAACGCCGACGTGAAGGCTTACGAGGAACTCTATCTGGAAGCGATCAAGCTGATGAACAGCAAGGATTTGAAGGCCTTCAACATCAACGACGAGTCCGCTTCCGTTCGCTCGATGTATGGCGAAGGTCGCTTCGCGCAGGGCTGCATGCTGGCCCGTCGCCTGGTCGAGCACGGCGTTCGCTTCGTGGAAGTCCAACTCGGTGGCTGGGACACTCACTTCGATAATTTCGCCGCCGTGGAAGGCCGCTGCAAGGAGTTCGACCAAGCCTACGCCGGCCTGCTCAACGACCTCGAAAAGAAGGGCCTGCTCAAGGACACGCTGGTCGTTGTGGCCACCGAGTTCGGCCGCACGCCGACCATCAAGACCGAGCACCAGAACGGCCGCGATCACCACCCGGCCGCATTCACCTGCCTGCTGGCCGGTGGCGGTGTGAAAGGTGGCTTCAAGTATGGCGAGAGCGATGCCAAGGGCGAGCGGGTCAAGGACAAGCCGGTGGCCGTCCAGGACTTCAACGCGACCATCGCCAGCGCCCTCGGTCTGCCGCACGACCTCACCGTCATGTCGCCCTCGGGCCGACCGTTCAAGTTCGCCGACAAGGGCGTGCCGGTGGCGGAAGTGTTTGCCTGACGGCTGAAACGCGATTCACTCAAACGAGCGGGCCCGGCAATGCCGGGCCCGTTTTGTTTGCGAGCGTCGCAGCCAGCGTCACCGAGAGCCCCACTGGGAGCGCGGATTTTACTCCTCTTCGAAGGTTGGTTCGCAGGACGGGTCGGGCGGAATAAATTCCGCGCTCCCATTGGCCTCTGACGCTATCCATCTCCAGAATGGAGATCAGGTTACACGACCTGCCAAGCGCTTCGCCATCCGCTTCTTCCGAGCTCCGATCATTTCCTCGCGCTTCGATTTCTTCCACGCCACGAACTTGGCGAGCGCGACCGGGCCCCAGTCGAAGACCTTCGCTTGCCGGGTTCCGTTTTGCTTTCGGATGGATGCACTGGGTGCAGCGTCTTCCGACAAACAGACCCGCGCCAGATCGTTGGCCTTCTTTCGAAACGCGCGTCGCGCCTTTGCTTTTTTCAGCGGCTTCGATTTGCGCCAGCCTTTGTTGCTCGGGCAGCCGCGGTAGCAGTGATCGTGCAGATAGGCGATCCGCTTCTTCTCAAGGGGGTTCTTGATGCTGCTCATGCGAGAAAATGGCGGGTCTGCCTAATCCACCTCCAGCCGGTATCTCGGCAGCTTCGGATCGATCTCTTGGCTCCAGGCATCGATGCCGCCGCGGAGGGCGAAGGTGTTCTTCATGCCGTGGCCGAGGAACCAGGAACAGGTGTCGAGCACGTGCTTGCCAGCGTGATCGTGGAGGATGATCCGCCGCTGTGGGTCGCCGCCGAAGAGCTGCTGCTGGAGTTCTTGGGTGAGAAAGACCGCGCCGGGGATGGCGACGGCCTCGTGTTCCTCGCGGGTCCGGCAGTCGAGGAGCAGCGGCGGGGAGGGGGAGTCCAATTCGGCTTTGAGTTCCGCCGGGGAAATCATCATCGACTCGTCGTGGGCGTGGCTCTCCAACAGGTGCTCCCGCACTTCCGTGACGTCCAGCTCCCCGGCACGGGCGCAGAGTTCGGCCAGCGTCTCCGTGTCGGCGAAGCCGCAGCTTTGGCAGCCGCCGAGGTGATAGCGTGAAAACAAGGCGCGGCGAGCACCGGGCAGGGCGCTCATGATTTCCCCCATCGGGGTGTCGGCGGTGATCGTCGCGGGGTCCACGCCGCGGACCCTAACTGGCACCCGGGGATTTTCCACTGTTTCGAAGCATGGTTTTGGGCCACCTTGCGGCCTCATGTTCCGTCCTATCGAGCCCGACGAGCCGCGCATCTACCTGCTGCCGAACCTGATGACCGCCGGCAATCTCGCCTGTGGCTTCTTTGCGGTGCTCACAATTTTCAAAGGGATCTTCCTCGCCACCACGCCCGAGGGCTACGTTTTCGAGTCCGCGCGCCCCTACTACGAGCGTGCGATCCTGCTGATCTTCGCCTCGTGCATTTTCGACCTGCTCGACGGTCGTCTGGCCCGCTTCGGAGGCCAGGAGTCGCCGTTCGGGCGGGAATTCGATTCGCTGGCCGACGTCATTTCCTTCGGCATGGCCCCGTCCATCCTGATGGCCAAGGCGGTCTTGTTCCCGCTCGATGAGGACCTCAAGCACCTCAATCTAGAAGGGGTCGGCTGGGGCTTGGCCTGCATTTACGTGCTATGCGGAGCGATCCGGCTGGCGCGTTTCAATTGCCTGGCAGCGCTACCGCAGCGGAAGAGCACGAGCACGGATTTCCGTGGCCTGCCCATCCCGATGGCTGCCGGCTTCATTTCCTCGCTGACCTACCTGGTCATCTATTTCAACGATACCGACCGGAATCTGGGTGCTTGGAAATACGTCCTGGCGGGCGCGATGTTGGGGCTGTCGGTTCTGATGGTCAGCAACGTGCGCTACCCCAGCTTCAAGAAAGTCGGCTGGCGAACCCGCGGCACGCCATTGGTGATCGTGGGGGCGGCGCTGGTGCTGATCATCACCGTCCGTTTTCACTACGTGATGCCGGCGGTCCTGTTCAGCGCCTACTTGCTCTATGGCTTGGTGGTGCGGCCGTTCTTGCCGCCCAAGGTCCAGCGGGAGATCGAGGCGGAGACCATTAGCGATGGCGGCGACGGCGAGGGGGAAGACGATGAAGATCAGAACGGCAGCTCCGGCTGAGTGGCAGCTTCTGTTGATCAATCAGTCGATTGAATCGATCGTTCGTTGATGTGAAAGACTACCAGGCCGAAAGGGTTTCCCTACGCTTCAAGCACCCAGAGGGCGCTGGTGGGTGAGGATAAACATCCGTTGAATGAGAAGAGGATAATCCATTTTCTACGGAAGTCTTGAAGGTGCTTCTACGGTGCATTCCATCCAATTGATCGTTGGATTGATCTCGAAGCGATTCAGTTCTAGGGACTCATCACGCCCTTTTTCGAGGGAGTTGCGATGGCGGCCAAGAAGCGAGCGGCGGGCTCGGGCCATTCCAGCGCAAATGCTTCCTTCAAGGCGATTTCGCGGCTCAGTCCCGATTGAAACAAAAGTTTGTATGCGCGTTTTACCGCTGCTCTTTCATCGGCGCTGAAGCCGGCCCGGCGCAGGCCCACGGTATTCAGGCCTGCGAGCTGATTGATTCCGTAGGCCGTGCAAAACGGTGGTACATCTTGGCTGACCGCGGTCAGACCTTGGACCATGGCGAGATCGCCGACCCGGATGAATTGATGAAAACCCGCGCCACCGCCGAGGAAGGCGCGGTTTCCGACATGGACATGCCCCGCCAGCAGGACGCTGTTCGCGAGGATGTTGCCGTCGCCCAGCCGGACATCGTGGGCCAGGTGGGCACCGGTCATCAGGAGGTTGCCCTCGCCAATGACGGTGCGGGCGCCGGACTTCGAGCCGCGGTGGATCGTCACATACTCGCGCAGCGTGTTGCGCGGCCCGATCTCCACCCCCGAATCCGTCTCGGGGTCGAAGGAGAGGTCCTGCGGATCCGCCCCAACCACGGCTCCCCAGCCGACGCTGGTCCCTTCGCCGATGCTAGTGCGGCCGGAAATCCAGGCGTGGCCGCCGATTTTCACCCCGGCAGCCAGTTTCACGGGCCCTTCGATCACGGTGAAGGGGCCCACACTGACGTCGCCAGCGAGCTCCGCATCGGGCGAAATCTGGGCGGTCGGGTGGATTGTCGGCACGGCGCGGTTCTAAGGAGAGGGGTCCGTGGCGGCAAGCTCGGGAGGCACCGTCCGGGCCTGCTGACGCAACCGGATGTATTTTCCAGAGACAAAGTTGCACCTCCGGCGGTTTTACGGGACAAGACCGCTAGCCGCATGACCGAATTGTTGATCGACCCCGCCCGCCGTAGCGGATGCCCGGATTTGGGAAAGCTTGAGGAAGTGTTGGAGGGCGCGAGCGTCCGCCAGCGCTCGCCCATTGATGACGTGCTGGATGCAGGCGTGGTCGATGAAGAGCCGTACATGCGGGAATTGGCCGCCGAGCTGGGCATGGAGTGGCTGGAAAACATCCAGTATCCGGAAACCCCGCTGCCGCTCCGCGAAGCCTGCGGCCCCCGGGTTGCCCTTCGCCACCGGCTTTTGCCCGTCGAAATGCTCGGGGAAGGGGAGGACAGGCGCCTGAAGCTGGCCACCTTCGATCCTTTCAATCTGGTCGCCCGGCAGGCCGTCGCCCAGGAAATCGAGATGCCGGTCGAGTGGTGCATGGCTTCCCGCCGTCGCATCCACGAGTCCCTCCGCCGCCTTTACGGGGTGGGTGCCGATACCTTCGAGCAGATCCTGGAAGGTCGCGACCTCGACTACGACAATCTCGAAAGCCACGACGAGGCAAACGTCATCGACGCCGATGAGGACGAGGAGGCTAGCGTCGTCAAATTTGTCAACCAGATCATCCGTGAAGCGCTGGAGCAGCGCGCGACTGACATTCACGTCGAGCCACTGGCCGACAACCTGCGCATCCGCTACCGCATCGACGGCAAGCTGCTGGCGGTGACGGTGCCGGAAAACATCAAGGCGCTGCAAAGCTCGGTGATCGCCCGTCTGAAGATCATGTCGCGCCTCGACATCGCCGAGCGCCGCCTGCCGCAGGACGGACGTATCAACCTCCAGTTCGAAGGCCGCACCATCGACGTCCGCGTCGCCACCGTGCCGACGGTCGAGGGCGAGAGCGTCGCACTCCGTCTCCTCAACCAGGAGAAGTTCAACTTGGAGAAGCTGGGCATGGAGCACCATGTCCGCTCGAAGATCGAGAACCTGCTGAACATTTCCAACGGCATCATCCTGATCACCGGCCCGACCGGTTCGGGTAAGTCGACCAGCCTTTACTCCTTCCTCAGCGAGATCAACCACCCGGACCGCCGCATCGTTACGATCGAGGACCCGGTGGAAAACAAGCTCTCCGGGGTGATGCAGATCGCGGTGAAGTCGGACATCGGCCTGACCTTCGCCGCCGGTCTCCGCTCGATCCTGCGTGCCGACCCGAACGTGGTGATGATCGGGGAAATTCGTGACCTTGAGACCGCGGAAATCGCCATCCGCGCCTCGTTGACCGGTCACTTGGTGTTCTCCACGCTTCACACCAATGACGCGCTCGGCGGCATCAGCCGTCTGATCGACATGGGCGTGGAGCCATTCCTGGTTTCCGCCGCCGTCCGCGCCTTCCTCGCCCAGCGCCTCGTCCGCCGCCTCTGCCCGCACTGCAAGGTGCCGCGCGAGCTGAGCCTGGACGATCGCCGCGACCTCGGCATCCCGATGAACCTCGATGGTCAGCCCTACGTGGCCAAGGGCTGCGACCGCTGCCGCAATACCGGTTTCCAAGGCCGTCTCGCGATCTACGAAGTGGTGGTGCTCAGCCAAGCCATGCAGGACATGGTGGCCCACGGGGCCAGTGCGCCGGACATCCGCGCGCAATCGATCAAGGAAGGCTTCGTCCCGATGCGCGGCTACGGCTGGATCAAGGTGATGCAGGGCCTCACGACCATCGAGGAGGTCATCTCCGTTACCTCCACCGACATCGCCACCGAGTGATCTGAAATCCCGATTTCAAATTCGATTTTCAAATTTCAAATCCCGATCCCAGCGTGCCCCTTTTCGCCTATAAAGCCCTCAGTTCCTCCGGCGGTGTCCAGACCGGGGAGGTGGATGCTGCGGATCGCCCGGAAGCCTTGCGCGTGCTCGACAAGCGCGGCCTCCAGCCGGTGAGCCTGAAGGAAAGCGCCTCTGCCGCGGCCACGGCCAAGAAGAAGGCCAAGGAAGCCGCGCCCGCCGCGAAAGCGGCACCGGCTCCCAAGTCCTCGCCCTCTGCCAAGCCGACCCTGAAGGCCCCGGCGAAGAGTACCGAGGAAAAGGCTCCGGAAGGACCGCTCAAGCTCAAGCGGGCCGAGGTGATCATGTTCACCGAAGAGCTCTCCGACATGCTCGCCGCGGGCCTGCAGCTCGAGCCGGCGCTCAAGTCAATGGAGGGCCGCCAGGAACTCGGCGGCTTGAAGGACGTCGCCAGCCGCGTGCGGCAACTCGTGCGCGATGGCATGAATTTCTCCACCGCGATCAAGCGGGTGAGCCCGAGCTTCGGCCCGCTCTATTGCTCGCTGGCTGCGGCCGGTGAGGCTTCCGGCGCGCTG
Organism: Luteolibacter arcticus; assembly: GCF_025950235.1. NCBI lineage: Bacteria > Pseudomonadati > Verrucomicrobiota > Verrucomicrobiia > Verrucomicrobiales > Verrucomicrobiaceae > Neoluteolibacter > Neoluteolibacter arcticus. Next base: position 391,505 of record NZ_JAPDDT010000006.1, read on the forward strand.
GACGAAATTCTCCGGCGCCAGGCCCATTACCTGAAGACCCTCGCCGAACTGCAGAGCCGGCTCATCCTCGCGATGATCTATCCGGCCTTCCTGATCCTCGCGGGCATCGGGGTGTCGATCGTTTTCGTCACCACTCTCATTCCCCAGCTCACCACGCTGATCGAGAGCACGCCGGGCGGCAAGCTGCCGGGTCCGATCAAGTTCATGGTGACCGGCTCGGATTTCCTCAAGTCTTACTGGTACATCATCCTCATCGTGCTCGCCGCCGGGGGGCTGTTCTTCAAGGCGTGGAAGGATAATCCGGCCAACACGATGGCTTGGCACCGCTTCAAGCTGCGCGCTCCGCTGATGGGGCCAGTGGTCACGAGCCGCTTCTACGTCCAGTTCCTGGAAACGATGGCCAACCTCGCCGGCAACGGCCTGCCACTCCTGCGCGCCTTGGAGTTGTCGCGCGACGCTACCCAGAACCTCTCCCTGCGCAATGAGCTGAATACGGTCATCGACCAGGTCGGCGACGGCCGGGCGTTTTCGAAGGCGCTCATTCGCACTGGTGCTTTCCCGCCGCTGCTGATCGACATGGTCTCGGTCGGTGAACAGACCGGCAAACTCGACATGGCGTTGCGCCGTGCCGCCGAGCGCTACGACAAGGAACTCGACAAGAGTCTTTCCCGGATCATGGCGCTGATCATGCCGACCATCCTCATCATCATGGCCAGCCTGATCGGCACGATGGCCTACCTGATGATCACGGCCATCTTCCAGACGATCAAGAATCTGGGGGCGTGAAAGCGGCCGCTGTCATCGGCGGAATCTTCGCGGTAACTGGTTGGGCCGTTGCGGCGTGGCTCCTGTTGGACAATGCGGGCCGGCTGGTTCCGCTGGAGGTCGAGCTTCGAGGCTCGGCCGGGCCGTCCCCGACTTCGGTCGCGGCTTCGCCGGGAGTGACGCAGCCGGGCGATGGCGTCCGTTCCCTCCTTGAGGAGATCTATCGCGATTGGGCTGCCGATCCTTCGCTGGCAGGAGCATCCATCGGCTTCTGCCTGCTGGATGAGGACGGCGGCACCGAATTCGCCTCGCCGCTCGCGTCGAACGCCCTGTGCCCGGCTTCGGCGCTGAAGACGGTGACCACCGCAGCCGCGCTGGAGCTGTTAGGTCCCGACTTCCGCTTCACCACGATGGTGGTATCGGATGTCGAAATCACTCCGGCAGGGGTGCTCGATGGTGATCTGAGGCTCAGCAGCACCGGTGACCCTACGTTCTCTTCAGCTAACCTCGAAGCCCTTGCGGATGCCGTGATCAAGGCCGGCTTGAAGCAAGTGAACGGCAAGCTTGAGATCGATGGTGCGGATTTTCACGAACCGCCCGTCAACGACCACTGGAATTGGGGGGACATTGGGAATGCCTATGGTGCGGGAGCGTATGGCATCAATCTCGATCACAATCGCATCACGCTTCGTTTTCAACCAGCCGCCGCCGAAGGGCAGGCGGCGACTTTGCTGAACCCGGAGATCACCACGAAGGACACGCGTTGGAACAACGAGGTCGTTACCGGCCCGGATGGCACCGGCGACCGGGTAGTCATCTACTCCAGCCCATTTGGCCGGGCGATTACGTTGCGTGGCTCTGTACCGCTGGGGGAAAGCAATTTCGCGGTGAATGGTGCGCTGCCCGATCCTCCGGCAAAGGTGGAAGAGCTTTTTCAAGCGAAGCTTGCTGCCGCGGGAGTGAAGTTCCTCGGGCGGAAGATCCCGATGCGATCCGGCATCGCGCCGCTGGCCTTTCATGACTCCAAGCCCCTGCCGGAGATCATCGACCACCTCCACAAGGTTAGCGACAATCTCGAAGCCCAATGCCTTTTTCTAACAATCGGTCGCCAGAAAGATGCTGACCCTGCCGCCGCCTATGCCATCCGCCGACACTGGGAAAGCCGTGGCGTGGAATTCAAGGGCTTGCGCCTGATTGATGGCAGCGGTCTCGCCCGCGCGAATATGATCCGGCCGCTTGATCTCGCGAAGGTGAACCATCTTGCGCGGCGGGGGCCGCAGGGCGAGCGGTTTCGGCAAAGCCTGACTGCTTACCTTGATGGCCGCGTTCGTTCGAAGCTCGGTGCGATGTCCGGCGTGAAGACGGATGTCGGCTTCATCACGATGGCGGATGGCCGCGAATTGACCTTCTGCTTGATGGCCAATGGCGTGAATCCGGAGCTGAATTTCTGGACCCTGCGCGACAAGCTGTTGCTCGCGGTGTCATCGGCTGATTCGAAGTAAACCGGCCCGCGCCATCGGATGGCCGACTGGGGAGCACGGAATTCATGCCAATGCCTTTAAGGACCTGTTAGATCGAGATGGGCGGATGATGCAGGTTGCACTGGTACTTTCCTAAGAGATGTTTTCATTGGGCGGATGCAGTCCGCACCGATTCCCGCTCCGCCTTCGTTTTCGAGTGATTTCCCCGACCTTTTCGAAGCTCTCCTGCCACCGCAGGTCGCCGGGGAGATCTTCCTCACCCACGGGCCGCGCGGCGGCGGTTTGCCCAAGCTCTCGGGCTGGCAGTGGTTGATGAGCAAGGTTTTCCATGTCATGAGCCCGCTCGGCGACTTCGCCGG
>NZ_JAPDDT010000007.1:300000-376869 GCF_025950235.1 Luteolibacter arcticus
GCTTCGGCGGCATGGCCATGAAGCCGTGGAAGGAGCGCGAGCGCACTACCGAGGAAATGTATGGCGAGGTCTTCGGTGCGGTGTCCCAGGTGCCCGGCCTGCGGATTTTCCCGCGGCTCGATCCCTCATTGCCGACGCCCGGCCAGTATGACGTCGAGCTGGTCTTGCAAACCGACGGGCCGGTCGAGGACTTGATCCAGACCGCGCATCAGATCATCGGTGCGGGCTTCCAGAGCGGGAAGTTCCTCTACGTCGATACCGACTTGAAGATCGACCGGCCCGAGGCCCGCGTGTTGATCGACCGCGAGCGGCTTGCCGACCTCGGGCTGGACCTGGCAGGGGTGGGCCAGGAACTGGGCACCTTGCTTGGTGGAGCCTACGTGAATCGCTTCAACTACTTCGACCGCAGCTACAAGGTGATCCCGCAGCTCGGCGACAGCGACCGTGCGTCGGTCGGACCCTTGCTCGATCTGAAGATCCGGACGCCCGATGGCGATCTGGTGCCCGTTTCGACCTTCACCAGTCTTGAGGCAGGGACATCGCCGCGCACCCTGAACCGCTTCCAGCAGCGCAATGCCGTGAAGATCTTCGGCGGCGTGCAGCCGGGTGTCACCAAGGAGGCCGGGCTGAGCGTGCTGGAAGACGCCGCGAACAAGGTCAAGCCGCCCGGGGTGACGCTCGACTACGCCGGCGAGTCGCGACAGATCCGCAAGGAAGGCTCCGCTCTGGTCGTGACGCTCGGCTTCGCGGTGGTGCTGATTTACCTGGTGCTCGCGGCGCAGTTCCACAGCTTCCGAGATCCGCTGATCATCCTCTTTGGCTCCGTGCCGCTGGCGATTTCCGGGGCGCTGATCTTCACGTTCATGGGGTTCACCACGATCAACATTTACTCGCAGGTCGGGCTGATCACGCTGGTTGGTCTGATCGCGAAGAACGGAATTTTGATCGTGGAGTTCGCGAACGAACTTCAGGCGAAGGGTCTTGAGAAGGTCGCCGCGTTGCGAGAGGCGGCGCTGACTCGTTTGCGCCCGGTGCTGATGACCACGGCGGCCACGGTGTTCGGGCACGCGCCACTGATTTTCGTGACCGGTGCGGGCGCGGAATCGCGGAACAGTATCGGGATAGTGCTGGTGGCGGGGATGATCGTGGGGACCTTGTTCACGCTGTTCGTCGTGCCGGCTTTCTATTCGATCATTGCGGCGAAACACCGGCCGCATGAGGAGATCGAGGAAGAGGAGGCGGGGGAGCTGGTGCCGGCGTAAACGGCTACTCTGTTTGACAAGCTGCCGCGCTGTTGCCTAGCTGCCGCCGGTGGCATTCCGAGCCGATCAACCCCCAGTTTCCGCCCTCCGTCCCGTCGCCATCACCGGCACCGGGATCTTCACGTCGATGGGCGGGGATCTCGCGGAAAATGCTGCGGGGTTCCGGGCAGGCCGCACTGCGTTTCGCCCGGTGGATCTGTTTGATGTTTCGCGTCAGCGGGTCGGCACTGCCGGTCAGGCTGAGCTGCCCGATTCGGCGGCCGGGGTGTCGCGAAAGTCCTGGCAGCGCATGGACCGCGGCAGCCGTATGGCGTGGCTCGCGGCTCGTGAGGCCTTGGATACGGCAGGGCTTTCCGGAGGGGACATGCCGGTGGTGATCGGCACCTCTGCCGCCGCGATGCCGGTGGGGGAGCGGTATTACCTGCAGGCGATCGAGGGTAAATCCAAGCGTCGCCAGCTTACGCGGGTGGAGACCTATCAGCCGCAGTTCCAGATGATGGAGATGATGCGCAGCCTCGGGGTCCGGGGGCCGCTGCGCATTGTCTCGAATGCCTGCGCATCCGGAGCGAATGCGATCGGGCATGCGTTCCAAATGGTGTCCGAGGGGAAGGCCGAGCGAGTGCTTGCCGGTGGCTACGATGCCCTTTGCCAGCTTGTTTTCGCTGGCTTCGATTCGCTCCAGGCGCTTTCAGTGAGCGGCATCCCACGGCCATTCGATGCTGCACGGGATGGCCTAGCGCTCGGCGAGGGTGCGGGCTTCGTCATCGTCGAGTCGCTCGAAGCTGCCCAGGCGCGCGGGTCTAACATTCTAGCGCGAGTGCTTTCGTATGCTGCGGCGACCGACATCCACCATCTTACCCAGCCCCATCCTGAAGGCGATGCGGCACTGGTGACGATGGAGAAGGCGACGCGTGCTGCCGGCCTGCATCCGGAGCAGATTGACTACATCAATTCGCACGGCACGGGGACTCCGCTGAATGACGTGGCGGAGGCCCGCGCGATCTCGCGCTGGGCGGGTGATGCGGTGTCGAAGATCCAGGTTTCCTCCACCAAGTCGGCGATCGGGCACCTGTTAGGCGGCGCCGGTTCGGTGGAGTCGGTGATCTGCCTGCTCGCGCTACGAGATCAATTCCTGCCTGCCAGCTTGAATGTCCGCGAGATCGATCCAGTGGTGGAATTCGATCTCGTCCAACAGCCGCGGGATGCGGTCGTGAACACGGTACTGACGAACTCGTTCGGCTTCGGTGGCGCGAATGCCACGCTCATCTTCCAGAAGGAGGGACTGTGAGAATACGGATTATCGAACCGCCAAGACGCCAAGTGCGCCAAGATTCCAAGTCTTTGCGAACTTGGCGTCTTGGCGGTTCAAATTTCCGCAGGGGAACGGAGGTGCTGTCATGATCCGCATCACTGGCACCGGAGCTGTTAGCTCGGCAGGGTGGGGAGTGGACGCGATGATGAGCGCGCTGGATTCAGGCGTGCGCCCGGAGCTTTCCGAGTTGTCCCGCGAGCGAAAGGATGGAGAGCCGGTGGTCACGCGGGTGCTGCGGGTTCCGGCTGCTCTGAACACCTTGCCGAAGAGCCCGCGGCTGCGCCGGGTCAGCCCGATTTCGAAATTCGCTGTGGCTGCGGCGATGGAAGCGCTCGGCTCGGAGCGTGCGGCGAAGGTGGCGGCCGGTGAGCTTCGGCTCGGGGTCGTCTGTTCGCTCTTCAATGGCTGCGTCAACTACTCGAACCGCTTCTTCGGCGAAGTGCTGGTAGAGCCGGCTGTGGCCAGTCCGATCCTGTTTCCCGAGACCGTTTTCAACGCGCCTTCCAGCCACCTTTCCGCACTCTTTAATTCCACGGCACCGAATGACACCATCCTCGGGGATGGCGCGGAAATCTTCACCGCGCTGGAAATCGCCACGGAGTGGCTGCTGCGTGGCGATTGCGATGGGGTGCTGGTTGTTGCGCCGGAAGAGATCGACTGGCTGAGCTCGGAAGGCCTCGGCCTCTACTCGCGCGATGCCATTCCTTCCGAAGGAGCGGCCGCGGTCTATCTGGAGATCGGAGGCGAAGGCCCGCAGCTCCTTTCCATTCCCGATCCGGTGTTGTTAGGGGCCGGTCTTGCCCGTGCGGCGACGTTGCGGGAGGCGATGTCAGCGGCAGGCGCCGAGGACGATGGCAGCACCCTGCTTGCCGATAGCCGCAGCGGCGTGGCGAAATTCGACGCGCCGGAGAACAAAGTCTTCGGTTCGTGGAACGGTCCGCGGATTTCGGTGAAGACCATTCTCGGCGAGTGTTTCGGCGCGTCCGCCGGGCATCAGCTTGTCACGGCCATCGAACGCCTCCGTCGCGGCGATGCGGAGCAAGCCCTGGTGATCACCTTGGGCGGCAATGAACAGGTGGGGGCATGCCGGTTGGGACGCTGAGACGCGGATTGCGCTGGCCGTCCGGGCGATCCCCGGTTGAAAAAGGACCATGGTCTCCTCGCGCCGTGCGTTTCTCAAATCGTCAGCCCTTTGCGCGACGGGTGTCGGATTCACGCAAGTGCCGAACATTGCGATCAAACAACCCATCGGGATTCGGGTCGCTGCGGTGGATTTCGCCTTCGAGGAGTTCAAATACCGCATGCCGTACAAGTTCGGGGGGACGGCGGTGGATCGAGTAACCTTGCTGAATGTCACGGTGGAGGTCGTTTCCCCATCGGGCAAGACGACCAAGGGCTTCGGCTCGATGCCGATGGGCAACGTCTGGTCCTTTCCTTCGAAGACGATTCCCTACGAAGGCACGCTCCAAGCGATGAAGGCGCTGGCTCCGAAGATTGCGGCCATCACCCGCGGCTTCACCGAGTCCGCCCACCCGATCGAGATCAACCACCAGTTGGAGCCCGAGTATCTGAAAGCCGCGGCAGACGTTTCCAAGGAACTGAAGCTCGCCACACCGATTCCGAAGCTGTGCACGCAGGTCGTCGCGAGTGCGTTCGATGCCGCTTTGCACGATGCCTTCGGGAAATCGCTCGGCTTGAATTGCTATCGCACCTACACGCCGGAACTCATCGGTCACGACCTGTCGCGCTACCTCGGCGCGGACTTCAAGGGCGAGTCGATCCAGACCCACGTGAATGAGAAACCGCGCGACTGGGTGTGGCTATTCCACTCGGTCGGCGGGCTCGATGCGGTGCTGGAGTCCGAGCTGAAGGAACGCGTGAACGACGGGCTGCCCGAGACCCTCGCGGAGTGGATTCGTCGCGACGGCTTGCAGCGGATCAAGATCAAGCTCCAGGGCGAGAACCTCGACTGGGACATCGAGCGCACGGTATCGATCGATCGGGTCGCGCGTGAGACCCGGCCGGATGTGGAATGGGCGTATTGCTGCGATTTCAACGAGGCGTGCGCCAATGTGGACTACGTGCTCGAATTCCTGGCCAAGGTGAAGGAGCGTGCGCCCAAGGGCTTCGAGAGCATCCTCTACCTCGAGCAGCCGACACGCCGAGACCTCAAGGCCGACTCCGGCAATCACATGCACCGGGCGGCGGAAATGCGGCCGGTGGTCATCGATGAATCGCTTACCGAGCTCGAGTCGCTGCTGCTCGCCCGGGAAATGGGCTACACCGGCGCCTGCCTCAAGGCCTGCAAGGGTCAATCGCATGCCGTGCTGATGGCTGCTGCCGGTCGCAAATACGGGATGTTTCTCTGCGTTCAGGACCTGACCTGTCCGGGGGCGTCGCTGATTCACTCGGCGGGTCTTGCTGCCAACCTCGCGGGGCTTTCCACGATCGAGTCGAACGCCCGCCAGTATGTTCCGGCGGCGAATGCGGGTTGGATCGAGCGGTTCCCGGGGCTCTTCGACACCAGGGACGGGAAGCTGGCCACGGCCCGTCTGACCGAACCCGGGTTGAGTGCGGTTTCCTGATGCCGGTTCCAGCTCAGCGCTGTTGGCAGGAGGCGAGTGCGTCCGCGGTCGCCAGGAAATGCATCGGCAGGTCGTGCGGGTCCATGGGCAGTTCGGGCAGGACTTGCTCGCGGAAGCACACGCCGACTCGCAGCGATTCCGAATGGGACGTCGCGAGCGCGCGGTCGTAGTAGCCCTTGCCGCGGCCGAGGCGTTTGCCACAGCGGGTGAAGGCCATGCCGGGGCAGAGGAAGAGATCGATGTCCTCGGTCGTGACGAGCGGCGCGTCGGGCATCGGTTCGGCAATGCCGAAAGGACCGGGGTGCAGCCGCGGCAGGGAGGCATCGACGAGATGGAAGCTCATGGTTTCGCCCTCGATCCGTGGCAGCAACCAGCGGCGATCCGGGAACTCGGCGAGCAGGGGCAGCAACAGCGGCTCGCCGGGGATGGCCACGAAGGCGGCGATGGTTTTTGCGGGTTGCCCGGCAAGCCAGTCGCGCAGGTGATTGCGAAGCGCCGCGGCTTGTTCGAACTGCGACTTCAAGTCCGGGCGGTTGGCGCGCAGGACCCGGCGCAGGGCGGACTTGGCGGGAGTTGTCACTTGCATTGGACCGGCTGGAGCAGAAACCTAGCCGCCGTGAACGTCCGCTGGCAAGTCGTCGCCTGTCTCCTCAGCATCTCCGTCGCCGGAGCGGCGGATGAGAAGGCGAAGTTCGAGTGGAAACCGCCGGCCGTGGGCGCGGGGATTTTCACCGATCAGCTCGGCATGCTCGACCGCGAGCGCGAGGAGTATGCGAACAACCTGGCCGGCTACGCTTCGAACCGGATCGCGGCGGCGCGGGCGAGCGCGGCCTCGCTGAACGAGGGCCGGCGTCTGGTGGCGCTGGCGCTGCATCTCGTGCCTCGCAACCGCAAGGCGTTGGTGCTGAGCTTTCAACTCTCGCGCGGCGTGGTCCCGGAGGCGGATCCGGATAATTTCCGCCCGGATGTGCTGGCCGGTTTGCTTTTTACCCGCGCGCAGGTGCTCAAGGAGCAGGGAGGCGTGGAAAACCTGCTGCTGGCCAAGATCTTCACCGAATTGGCGGCCGAGATGGACCCGAAGAACGACGACGCCGTTTACGCCAGCGAGCTACAGCGGCTGGACCAGGGCGCGGTGGATTGGTCGGCGCTCACCGATGTGAAAAAGCCCGCGGCGGATGAGCCGGAGGCCGACGACAGGCCGTGAGCCTTTTCCGAAGGCGACGCGGAGTGGCTCGTTGAGGCGGAGTTCACCCGACGCATTCTCACGAATGCGCCTACGGATCGTCATGCGAGCCCGAACTCTTCCCGAACGGTCTGGTGGGAGTGCTGCCGGCCGTCGCGGATGTTGGCGAGACCCGCCTCGATTTTCTGGCGGACGAGAATCTCATACATCAGGTCATCCCAACTGGCCGATTCCGGCAGGTCTCTGACCAGCCGGGTGGCGGCTTTCTTGATCGACGCCTTGTTTGGGTGAGCTCCAGTCATGGAGGAATGAGGCCGCGAGCCGGGGTCCAATGCAAGCAGGGCTTTGCCCCCGGCGGGTTCATGTCAGCAAACGGCTGCGCCCTCACGAGGGGCTTGCCAGCTTGCCTCCCCGGCCTACGCTGCGGGCTCTTTTCCATGAAAATCTGGCTCGACGGCGAATTGGTGGACGAATCCGCGGCGAAAATTTCCGTGTTCGATCACGGTTTGCTTTACGGTGATGGCGTCTTTGAAGGCATCCGCTTCTACAACCGGCGGGTCTTCCGCTTGGAGGAGCACATCAAGCGCCTCTTCGAGTCGGCCCGTGCGATCGTCCTCGAAATCCCGTGGACCCACGAGGAAGTCTGCAAGTTCGTGGTGGAAACCGTGGCCGCCAACGGCCTCGATGATGGCTACATCCGGCTGGTGGTGACCCGTGGCTCGGGTGGCTTGGGCCTTAATCCCTACCTCTGCAAGCGGGCGAGCATGTTCATCATCGCCTCGACCATCAGCCTCTATCCGCAGGAGCACTATGAGAATGGCTTGTCCGTGATCACCTGTGCCACCCGCCGCCCTGCGCCCGCCGCGCTGATGCCGCAGGTGAAGTCGCTGAACTACCTGAACAACATCATGGCGAAGGTGGAGGCGATCCAGGCGAACGCCCTTGAAGCCGTGATGCTCAACGAACAGGGCTACGTTGCCGAGTGCACCGGCGACAACATCTTCATCTTGCGAGAGGGAGTGCTCTACACCCCGCTGGTCAGCGATGGCGCGCTCGACGGCGTGACCCGCCGCGTGATCCTGGAGCTGGCCGATCAGCTCGGCGTGCCGAAGGTGGAGAAGTCGCTGACGCGCTACGACCTCTACATCGCCGACGAGTTTTTCCTCACCGGCACCGCCGCCGAGGTCATTCCGGTGGTGGCCTACGACCGCCGGGTGATCGGCGAAGGCAAGCCCGGCGAGATCACCAAGCGCTTCATCGCCGCCTTCAAGGAGCTTGCGTCCACGACTGGAACGCCGATCGATTGAGGGCTGGTCGGACGGGTCTGAGAGCCCTGATGGCCGTTGCAAATTTACTCCGCTATTCCGGTATCCACGGGTACCTGAATAGCGGAGTTCGCTGTTTGTAGAGAGGGGGCCCTTCCAGCTGAGCGCGGTCACAAGGCGGATCGTCACTCCGAATCAATTGGCGGACCGCTCCCCGCCGGAACGACGAAGTCTTCCCGCTACAAAGGCGAAAGGCCTCATTCATACCTGCCGATGCCGGGACCCTTCACCGCATGGGGCGTCACGTTGCGACACGGTCGGTTTGTCACGCTCCCTTGCTCGAGCGGAGGAATTGGAAGGACGTTTTGCAGCGAGGTAGGAAAAACGGACTTCTGCCGGGAGATTTCCTTTCGCATTCGGCATTCTCACTCGTAGCTTTTCCCTGTCCATGGACTGCGACATCTGCGGCAAGCATGCAAAGGTGCACCTCACCCAACTGGTGGGCGGGCAAATCAAGAAAATTACCCTTTGCGATGATTGCGCCAAGGAGAAGGGAGTCACGGACCCGACCGGCTTCGCGCTGGCGGAGATGTTGCTGGGGAAAACGCCCGGCAAGGTGGTCCCGGCTTCCCCGGCGGTGGCGGGTAGCGGCAAGCGCTGTCCCTCCTGCGGGTTCACGCTGGAGGATCTGCGCCGCATCCGCCGCTTCGGCTGCGCGGAGTGCTACACGACCTTCCGCGACGACGTGAACCAGATGCTCCGCGGCATGCACAAGGGCTTCAAGCACTGCGGCAAGGTGCCCGCCGGGCTGATGGAACTGCACGAGCGGACGCAGCGGCTGGAGGAACTCCGCGGCAAGCTCGACCAAGCCGTCACCTCCGAGAACTACGAGGAAGCCGCGGGTCTGCGCGATGAGATCCGCCAGATCGAGCTGCGCGCTACCCCTCAGGCCAACGACTGATTGCCATGATGCGCTTTACCACTCTCGTCAAAAATCCCGCCGACTGGATGACCGGCGAGGGGGCTGATAGCTCCATCGTGTTGACGTCCCGCATCCGGCTTGCCCGCAATTTGAAGGGCGAGTCCTTTCCCGGCTGGGCGAAAAAGGAGGAGCGGCGTCAGGCTCTGGAAATCATGCGGCCGGCCGTCGAGGCGCTGTCGTGCATGAAGGACGCCTTTTCCCAGGAACTCGACGACCTGACCTCGGTCCAGAAGCAGGTGCTGGTCGAGCGCCACTTGATCAGCCGTGAGCACGCCGCCCGCGGCGAGGGCAGCGCGGCGGTGATCGAGCGGCGCCAGTCGATCGCGCTGATGCTGAATGAGGAGGACCACCTGCGGATGCAGGCGATCCGCCCGGGGATGTCGCTGCGCGCCGCGTTCGAGTCGCTGTCGGTGATCGACGATGAGCTGGAAATCGCGCTCCCACTGGCCTTTGACCACGAGCTGGGCTACCTGACCACCTGCCCGACGAATCTCGGCACCGGCCTGCGCGCCTCGGCGATGCTGCATCTGCCGGCGCTCGTCTTGAGCGACCAAATCGGCCAGGTGCTGCAGGCGGTGAACAAGATCGGCCTCGCGGTCCGCGGCTTGTACGGGGAAGGGACCGAGTCGCTCGGCAACCTGTTCCAGATCTCCAACCAGTCCACGCTGGGCGAGAGTGAAGAGACAATTTTACGCAGGCTGGAGCGCGTTATTTCCCAAGTTGCGACACATGAGCGCAATGCCCGCGACAAGCTGTTGGAGGATGACCCTGCCATGGTGAGCGATAAAATCGGTCGCGCCTACGGGGTTTTACGGCATGCATGGATCATCGACTCAAAGGAGGCTTTGACCCATCTTTCCTTGCTGCGCCTAGGCGGAGACCTCGGTTTCCTGCCCCACGACACGGTAAAAACCTGCGACGCGCTGCTGATGGACATCCAACCGGCACACCTCCAGCTACACAGCGGGCGGAAGCTTTCACCGGAAGAGCGCGACTCCATTCGAGCGGAAATCGTGCGCGGCCGGTTGCAAAGCCTCGAAGCCCCTGATATTCGTTCTACGAGAAAGAAGGACGCGTCCGACCCAGACCCTGAAATTTTATGAATAACTTCACTCCCAGAGCTCAACAGGTCCTGGCCCTTGCCCGCAAGGAGGCCGACCGCTTCAACCACAGCTACGTGGGAACCGAGCATCTCCTGCTCGGCCTCATCAAGCTCGGTCAGGGAGTGGCGGTCAATGTGTTGGAGCGCATGGGACTCGACCTTGAAAGCGTGCGGATGGAGGTCGAAAAAGAGGTCGGCACCGGCACCGGCCAAAAGATCTCCGGCAGCATCCCCTACACGCCTCGCGTGAAGAAGGTGCTGGCGCTCGCCAACAAGGAAGCGAAGGCCCTCAACCACAGCTACGTGGGCACCGAGCACATCCTGCTCGGCCTGCTCCGCGAAGGCGAAGGCGTCGCCGCCCGCGTGCTGCGCCGCATGGACGTGGACATCCAGCGCACCCGCAACGAGATCCTCGCCGAGATCGACCCGAACTTCACGCCGGACGATGACGATGACGATTCCGACGACGAGGAAGACGAAAGCTTCGAAGACGAAGGACAGGAAGGTGGCGAAGAGCCCGAAGCCGAGGGCAAGACCAAGACCCCGGCGCTGCGCGCTTTCGGCCGCGACCTGACCAAGCTCGCCCGTGAGCACGAACTCGACCCGGTGATCGGCCGCGAGTCGGAGATCGAGCGCGTCATCCAGATCCTCTGCCGCCGCACCAAGAACAACCCGGTGCTGATCGGTGAAGCCGGTGTCGGCAAGACCGCGATCGTCGAGGGCCTCGCCCAGGAAATCTCCTCGGGCAACGTGCCGGAGATCCTCCGCGACAAGAAGGTCATTACCCTCGACCTCGCGCTGATGGTCGCCGGAACCAAGTACCGCGGCCAATTCGAGGAACGCATCAAGGCGGTGATGGACGAGATCCGCAAGGTGAAGAACGTCATCCTCTTCATCGACGAGCTGCACACCATCGTGGGTGCCGGCTCGGCTGAAGGGGCGATGGACGCTTCCAACATCATCAAGCCTGCGCTTTCCCGCTCCGAGCTGCAGGTGGTGGGTGCGACGACCCTCAACGAGTACCGCAAGTACATCGAGAAGGACGCCGCGCTCGAGCGCCGGTTCCAGCAAGTGAAGGTGGAAGAGCCCTCCGTGGACGACGCCATCAAGATCATGCAGGGCTTGCAGGAGAAGTACGAGGCGCACCACAAGGCGAAGTTCACGCCCGAAGCCGTCGAGGCCTCGGTGAAGCTCACCGCGCGCTATCTCACCGGCCGCTACCTGCCGGACAAGGCGATCGACGTGCTCGATGAAGCCGGTGCCCGCGCCCGTATCGGCACGATGACCCGGCCGCCGGAAATCAAGCAGCTCGAAGCGGACATCGAACAGGTGAACCGCGAGAAGATCGGCGCGATCGGCGAGCAGGATTTCGAAAAGGCCGCCTCACTGCGCGACAAGGAGAAGCACATCAAGAAGTCGCTCGAAGAAACGCTCAAGACCTGGCGCTCGAAGTCCGAGGAAACCGTCGTCGAAGTCGGTGACGAGGACATCATGTCGGTGGTCTCGAAGTGGACCGGTGTCCCGCTCCGCCGCATGGAGGAGAAAGAAGCCGAGAAGCTGCTCAAGATGGAGAGCGAACTGGAAGGTCGCGTGATCGGTCAGGACGAGGCGGTGAAAGCCATCTCGAAGGCCCTGCGCCGTTCGCGTGCCGACCTCAAGGATCCGCGCCGCCCGATCGGTTCGTTCCTGTTCCTCGGCCCCACCGGTGTCGGCAAGACCTACCTCGCCCGCAACCTCGCCGAGTTCATGTTCGGCGATCCGGACTCGCTCATCCAGATCGACATGTCGGAGTACATGGAGAAGTTCACCTCCAGCCGCCTGATCGGATCGCCTCCGGGCTACGTCGGCTACGAGGAAGGTGGCCAGCTTTCCGAAGCCGTCCGCCGCCGGCCTTACTCGGTGGTTCTCTTCGACGAAATCGAGAAGGCTCACCCGGACGTGATGAACCTGCTCCTCCAGATTCTGGAAGAGGGCATGGTCACCGACTCGCTGGGTCGCAAGATCGACTTCCGCAACACGATCATCATCCTCACCTCGAACGTCGGTGCTTCCAGCATCAAGCGCCAGACCACGCTGGGATTTGGCGCGATGTCGGCGGACGAAGGCGACTTCGAGGGCATGAAGGCGAAGATCATGGAGGAATCGAAGCGCTACTTCAAACCGGAGTTCCTCAACCGCCTCGATGACCTCGTGGTCTTCCACATGCTCGAAAAAAAGGACCTCGACAAGATCGTGGACCTGGAAATCGACAAGCTGGTAAAGCGCCTGCGCGAGAAGGACATCACCATCCAACTCGACGCCAGCGCCCGCGACCTGCTGGTCAAGAAGGGGTACGACCCCGACTACGGTGCGCGCCCGATGCGCCGTGCGGTGGAACGCTACCTCGAAGACCCGCTGGCCGAAGCCCTGCTCCGCGGCGACGTGAAGCCCGGCGATACCGCCAAGGTCATCTGCCCCGAAGAGAAGGAAGAGCTGGTGTTCGAAACCATCGGCACCAAGGCCGAGCCGGACAACGCCGGGGTCTGAGCGAATCAATCAAACCAACGCCCGCCTGTGGAAACACGGGCGGGCGTTTTTGTTTGGTTGAGGGGGGCATGCCGGCTTAGGGCGGCAGCGAGCTCTCATCCTGCGGCGGTGCGTCTATGACCGTCGCACTTTGGGGACCGACATTCTCCCGGCCGAGGAAGCGAGCGAAGAGCTGGTTGTTGGTAACCTCAATCATCCACCCGGCGGGCGTCCCGATAGGGAAGGTTGACGAAAACCAGCGTCCGGGCATCGCGCAAGAAGTGCAGTTCATCCGTTCGTGAGCTTCCTCCAGTCGGGACATCGAGATGCAGGTAGCCCTCGGCTGCCGTCCAAGTGGCAGTTTCGAATCCGATGTAAGGTTCGCCGTCGATCGTCAGGCTAGCGGTTCCGCCCGGTGCAAACGTTCGCCGGAAGACCTTGCCGTCATGCATGTATTCCCAGGTGCCTGTAAAATCCGACTCCGCCGCGCTTAGGGCGAGACCGTCTTCCAATAATACCACGCCGCTTGAGGAATCGGGTGACGCCACCGGCTTGCTATCCAATCCGCCATGCACTCGCAGCGTCCAGTGACCGCGGTGATACGCATGATCCGGCACCACCAGATCATAGCTGTTGGCCTGTGTGCGTGGGACCACCCCGGCAAATCCGGCGTGTCGATCGCGCGCCACCAGTTTGCCGTCGAGCAACAATTCCGCGCCTGCAATCGCAAACCCGCGAGCGCCAGTCATCCACTTGCAGATGGCGCGGTATCGTCCCGGATGCCAGATGAGGTGGCTCACGTCGTATTCCAGGACTTCACCCCGCGACGAATCGCTGAGTTGCCACGCGAACTCGCGGGATGGCAGGCGGCGTGTGAATTTCTCCAACTGGAAGGGCACCGAGACCACTTCGCCATCTTCCGCCGTGACCGCGTGATTCTCCCGAAGCAGTACCTTGCGGCCGGAACCATGCCGCGGGTGGTATTCGATCTCACCGCGGAACACCCCGAAGTTCGCCGAGCGGCCGCCCGCCATCACCTCAACACCGAACTCAGTACCAAGATCGACGATGGTTCCGTCCGGGTACTCCACAGTGAATCCCTCCGCACCCTTGGGCACATCTGCCACGAGACGACCGCGTGAGAGGTTCAGAGCGTTGCTCCCCAAAACACGAAACGAAGCAGGCCCTTCGATCACCGCGCGCGTGCCGCTGGCAAACGTCAACTCGACCAGGCCTGTTTCGACACCCGTCTCGGCCGCTGCCGCCGAAAAGCTCATCGGCATGCCTGCCGCATGGCTTTCCCAGGCGACACCAAGCATGCCGGTAATCGTCGCGGCGGGCATCTGCACCCCCGTGACTGATGCCGTGGATAGCGGTGCTGCGGGAGCCGGAGTGAAGGCCCGCCACACCATCATGCCGAGGAACAAGCCGGCGACGAATACCGCGGCGAACTGCCACCGAGACGCCCGCCGGGGCACTATCGGAATGACGGGATCCATCAAACGAGCCGCTGCCGCCGGTAGCGCGGCCTCGATCTCGGCGATATCGAAGAGATACTCGCGCGCGGGCCCTTCAGCGGTCAGACGGCTCTCCAAGCGGAGCGCATCTTCCGGGGTGATCGTCCCATCGTGCCATGCATCAATCAGACGACGCAGTTCGCGGTCAGGTGAAGTCATGGATCTTGACGGCTAAGTTTGCGGTTAATGCAGAGGCGCAGAACCAAACGGATGCGCGAGATCGACTTGTGCAGGGAATTCGCGCTGCATTCAAGCCGGGTTGCCTGCTGGGCCAGCGAACGGCGTTCGACATACTTTTCGGTTACCAAGCGGCGTTCCTCGGGCGACAAGCCTTTGAGACAGTCCTCAAGCGCATCGACGAGCGGATCGCCCTGCCCAAAGCGTACCTCGGCGTGCGCGGCGACCATCTGGAAAGCGGTCTCGCCAAGCATCACCCGGCCTTCGCGCTGGCGGATGCGCCGCCATGAGGTCGCCTTGAAGAAGGCGACGCGAAACGCCCAAGCGATGAAATTGGTGCCTGCAACGAACTCATCGCGCTTGTGCAGCAGAACCAGATTGGTCTCTTGCACCAGATCATCGACATCCGACCAAGCGCCCAGCAGGGACGCGACGTATCCCTTGAGCCGAGGCTGGGCGTCCGCCAGCAAGGCATCAAACTCTGCGGCAGGCGATGAAGGCATGCCAGGTTCAGGCACGAGGTTCGCGGACATCACGAGGATTCAATTACTCCGGATACTGTACCATGCCGCTGGGGTCAGGTGCGAATGCTGGAACCCCATGGCTTGAATTGAATAGCAAGGGTGCGTTCTGAATAGAAGAGGGCGTTCACCCGGTGTTTCCTTCCAATTCGAAGGGTCCCGGACGCACATGCCCCCGGGACCGATCGACCTCTATGTACCCCGAAAATCATTCATTGCCCAGGAGGAGCCGCCCCTTCAGCAATCCGGATAAACAGGCGTGGGCCGGACATCGGAACGGTGGGAATCGGGTCGCCTCCCATGAAAGTACTGCCTGGAATCGAGTCGAATGACAAGAGGGTGACGGAGCTTTCCAAATGATAGGGTTGGCCGTTCACCATCCCGGAAACGCCACCGATGACCAGATTGCCGCCGAGAACGGAAACCCCCGTAATTGCGAATGTTGCGTCCGCCGGTTGAGGCAATCCGGTGAACCCGGTCACCCCCGTGTTGCGAATGGCATTGATTTGCGTGGGATTCAGGACCTCCCGGAAGATCGCCACGTCATCGAGCATGCCCTCGAACATGAAGTCGGTTCCCAGGTTTCCGCCGCCGGCGAGATGGAGATCGTTCAGGAGATTGCGACCGAACTCTACACCGGTATCGGTTGCCACCGCTGTCCCGTTCACGTAGAAGATCTTCGTTTGCGCAACATGATCGTAGGTGATGGCCAAGTGAGTCCAAGCACCCTGCACCACGTCGCCCTCCGCACCACCGGCTTGGGAAACATCCCAGATCGCGCCGGTCGGCTTGCCGTCGCCGGACCAGAATTCCCAGTCGGCATCGCTGCTGTTGTAGAGGATGTATCCGGAGCCGGAAGGAGTCGCGTCATTGCGGCTGGTGATCGCGGCATTGAAATCCGAGGCCGAAGCAGGATTCGCCCACAGGACGACGGTGAAGCTCGACGGGTTCAGTGCCTCATCGAATGGCACGTCGATGCGGCTTGAACCATTGAACATGGCCGCGCCGCCCGTGACCCCGCCTGCCCCCGCTGCGGCGTAGCTGACCGCTCCCACATCCGCGCCATGGTGGCCGTTGCCGGAGGCGTCGCTTGCATTCGTCTCCATCGGCCACCAGGCGACCAGCGCGCTGCCCGCGACATTCGTGACTTCCACCAGGATGGTTAGGTCGAGTGCCTGCTCATCGAAGTCGTCGGAAACGATGCGAAGCGTCGCTTGATAGATGCCGCCTTTCAGCCCGGCAGGATCGAAGGTGAACTGGAGGTCGAGCTGGTCCCCGGAATTCACCGTGAGCGACCCGTTGTTCAGGAAATCGTGGACCACGGCGAAATCATCGAGCAGCTCGGGGTTGATGACTCCTGGCAGGAAGAAGGCGTCGGCGATCGTCAACTCCTCTTCCCCGCTATTCGACACCGTGACCCCGAAGGTCTGCATCGCCGCGCCGTTGGCGACAGGACCGTAGCTGTTCGACAAAGGAGCCTCGATCTCCGGTGCGAGTCCGTCTACATCCAGGCTAAGGGAGACGAACGCATGCGGCCGCATGACATCGTCGGTCGTTAGGTCGAGCGAGGCGCTCAGGGGGCCGTTAAATCCTTGGGGATCGAACTCCACCGTCAGGTTGACCGTCTGGCCCGGGGGCACAACGATGGGCAGGGTGCTGTTGACTGTGCAGAGGGCCCCGTCCTGACCGCCGAGGATCACGGAGGTCACATTCAAGTTGTTCGTGGTGCCTCCATTGGTGATCGGGATCTGCAGCGTAACCGGCTCTCCCTCGGATTCGCCCGATACCGCGGTGGGCACCTGGATCTTCGGATCGAGGCTCGCCTCGGTGGCGAACCGGACTTCGCCCAAGCCGAAGCGATCTCCGCCGCCTATGCCGCCGACGCCGGAGTAGTTCGAATCGATCCGAATGGCTGCATATCGAGCATCAAGGGCCGTACCGGCAAAGAACGCTTGGGCGATGTTGTCGATCGTGTTGTCACCAGTGATGGGGTCCATGACCCCGCTGATGTCAACCGTTTCGGTCGTGAAGTCGAAGACGTTGCCCTCTGCCTCGGTATGGAAGATGACCCGGAATTCCCGGGTGCTGTTGCCGCCGTTCGTCGGACCGATGCCGCCGTGGTTTCCGTATTGCCAAAGGAGGAGCGAGCCGACCGCAGTATCGCCGCCATTGGTGAGGTCGAAGACGAAGACCGGGTTTCCGCTGGAGGTCGGCCTTGTCCATGATTCCTCGTGTCCATTGCCCGAGCGGTAGGAGTAGGTGGTTCCAGCCTTGAAGAAGGGATCCCCGGTATCGAGGGTAAGTGCGGCACCGGTTGAATCCTGCAATCCGGCGGCACCTTGGCCGGGGTTGTCATTGAGCAACCAATTGACGTTCGATCCGGCGTCGCCGGCGATGGAGGAAGTAGCGCTCACCGGCTTGATCACGGACGCATGGATCACCGGGGTGCATAGAAGCGTTAGGAAGGCGAGATGGAAGGTTCTCATCGGGTTTTTGCGGTTTTTAAGGGGAAGGTAATGGAGACATGGATTTCATCGGCCGCGGCGCAGCAGGCCGATCAGACCGAGCCCACCCAGCAAGAGAGCGGAGGGTTCCGGTACCTCAGGAGTTCCGAGAAAGCGGATCTCCGCGATTCCTACCCGGTCACCTCCAGCGTGGGTGCCGAAGTAGTTGTCGGTAATGGTCAGGCGTACGAAGTTCGCCGAGGTCGGGTTGAAGGCGATGGTATCGGCCGCATTGGCGGCACCTCCATTGGGAACCGTGAGGCCGGTCAGCGACGTGTAGTAAGAGCTGCCACCGTTGTCCGAGAATTCGAGATCAAAGGTCTTCGGATGGTTCCCGCTGTTGCCTCCGAAGTGATAGCCCCAGATCACGAAGGCATCGACGCTGAAGATGGATCCAAGATCGATAGTGAAGGTCGGTGCTGCACCACCATCGGCAAAGTAGTCGCCGCCACCGGGAGCGATATCCACGGTCGCCCATGCATTTCCTGGAGCGCTCAGGGAAACGGAAGCGTGGGTAATGGTGGTGTAGTTCGCAATATCGAGAGAACCGCTCAGACCGGAGCCATTGATGATGTTGGTTTCGTTGTTCAATGAGCCACCAAGACCGTTCTCCTCCTGATTCGGGAGGTTGGTATAGGTGATCGTGGTTGGAGTGATTAAGGTGGTGGCCGCGAGAGCCGGGCTGGCGGCTGCGAATAGCAAGGCGATGGCAAGTGGAGAGGCGCTCTTCATGGGTTTAAATGTGGTGATATGGTCACGCTGAAATGGTTGCCCGATTTGGTTCAGGCACTCATTTGGTTCAGGCACTCAGGATGCAGATGTCGCGATTCCGCAAAACCTGACCGGAAAAAATTCAAAACCTACCAAAACGGGGTGAGTTTTCGGGCCGGAACTTTGATTTCGATTTCGCCGTGTGGCGGCTCGACCAAGCTGCCGGGGCGCAGGTATGGGTTGACTGACCAGCTGGCTTGGAAGGGGAGGAGGCTTGGTCCAAGCCATCACCGATCTCTCAGCGGGTCCCAACCCGGACCACTTGCATCGCCTGTTCGCCAGAGGCCTTCATTTTCCCTTCGGGGAGTGAGGCAAGCCAACGCTCGGCGGCAGGTGCATCGCTTTCCGCCCAGGTCTCGACGAGGGCTTGAACTCCCTCCTCAAGCAATGCCCCGGGCGGAAGCTCTCGAACCCACTTCGCCGTGTCATCCGGATCGCGCTGGGTCCACTTGTGAATCACGGCAATGGCTGCCTGATTCCGTACTTCCAGATCGGGAAACTGGCCTTCGGCAATCAGCATGGCGGCGGCTTCGGGATCGGATTGAGCGACGACAATGGCAATCCTCCCCAACAGGTCCGCCCGTCCGGTTTCGTTGGCATGCTTGCTCGCCCAATCCCAGGCTGCGGCAGCGTCGCGTTCCGCCCACTGGGCGACAAGATCCCCAGCCAGACGATAGCCTGGCCTACCAAGGTCATATTCCGAGACAAGAGCGAGGCCCGCCTCAAGGTTCTTTCGACCCACTTCCGCGACCACCAGATACAGAGCCTCTTTCCGTCGGACATCTTCGGGAAGCTGCCGGGCCCAGACAAGAGCGGCTCCCGTATCCCGGCAGGACCATCGCCTGGCCAGTTCAAGGGTTGCCTCGCTCCGTTGAATCACACCGGGCAGTGTTTCAATCCGTGCCGCGGATCGCTGCGGATTGAATCCGACCGCTTCACGTGGCCTGGCTGATGGGGATTGGAGCGCTACCCTTGAGGAAAAGCGCGGGTGTGTTCGCGCCGCCGGTTGGTTGGTGAGATCGGAATGCCCTCGCTGGAAGTCGCCCGCAGTTCCCGAGCGATATTGCAAGAGGGCGCCCCCTCCGAGAAAAAGGGCGATCGCCCCAAAAAACCTGATGTCAGCCTTCATGAACGGGTAGTGTTTCAGCCAGAGTCCTGAGCAAGCCTCCGCCTCCCGGCCTTGATGGCAGCGGAAGGCGGAGGGATCAGACCGGCAGGTTCTCGTGCCTTACCAAGTGTTGTCGTCACCGTATCCCAGGGCCTTCCATTTGGTCGCCGGCACCAGGATCCCGTTGCGATGCCAGACTTCCTTTTGGTTATTCGAGGTGTAATCCACCGGA
The DNA here is from genome assembly GCF_025950235.1 of Luteolibacter arcticus. Classification (NCBI taxonomy): domain Bacteria; kingdom Pseudomonadati; phylum Verrucomicrobiota; class Verrucomicrobiia; order Verrucomicrobiales; family Verrucomicrobiaceae; genus Neoluteolibacter; species Neoluteolibacter arcticus. The sequence goes on from NZ_JAPDDT010000007.1 coordinate 319,027, forward strand.
GCCACGACGGAGTCATTGGGGTTCGCGCTGTGGGCCACCGAACCGACGGCGGGAGTCTTCAGCACCCCGTTGGTCACATACCGGGGATTCTTGTAACGCACGTCGAAGGCGGCAGATCCCGTGATCGAAGTCTCCACCCAGACCAGGGACGAATCGATGTAATTTGCCTTCGAATACACGGCACCGATAAAGTAGGGTACCCCGGTATCGAGGTTGTCGATCCAGGCTTCCCAACTCCAGTAGCCGTTGGTTTGCCCCCCGCGATAGACCACCAGCTTGTAGTTGGTCCCCACGGTCCAGTTGAAATGGGAGGCGGGCCTACTATTGACTTGCGTGTAGGTGCCCGGGTCGAAGTGCCCGACATACACGGAGACACCGGCGGCCGGATTGTAGAGCATCGGCGGTGAGGAGATCTGGTTCTCGTTGGTGACGGAGGGACCGCTGTTGAAAAACGGGGTGTAGCGGTATCCCGGTGTGGTGAACTCGATGAAGTAGCCGCCCCAGTTGCTCTGCTGCACCGAGTTGACCCGTTGGGGTCCGAGGTGTGCGCCTTCCCCCGCATTCCCGAGATTCACCTGTATCGCAGGAAAGAACAGGGAATTGGCGAGAGCGGTCGTATCCAAGGACTCCACCTTCAGTTCGACGGAAACCAAGGTGCAGCCCGGCTTGTCGGCGGACGGGACCGTATAGTGGGTGTAGGTGCCGGCTCCGGCTTGAGCGAAGGCATGCCCCCCGGCGAGAAGCAAGCCTGCTGAAACCGAGGCTTTGATGGTGCGGGTCACGAGAGCCGCGATACTGGATCTTTTCATACTTCGGTGTGGTGAGTTTTGATCTCTGGTTTTGTTGTTATTGGGTCGGAACGCAGGAGAGAGCCCTCTGGACACTCTTCCCGGTGCCAAAAATGGAAATGTCACTTTCCCGCAAAACCTGACCTGAAAAGTTTCAGGAATTACCACTCCCGGCCCAGCAGCCGTGCCCCACGCCCTGTTGCCGGTGGCTTTCCGGAAAGCACCATCTCGGTCGTCTACCTGGAACTAGCTGGTTCGTGATGAAGGGGCGAAATCGGGAGCCGCCTCACGATGCGGCTTGTTGCCGCGAGTTTCCGACGGTCATCGACCGACGCTTACATTTGCATGCCAGTCTCAAGACCGGCGCTCCCGGGATTTAGCGCTCCCGATCTTCACGCGGATCCGGGTCGCCCCTTTGCGGAACGGACGGCTGACCGGTGGCGGCGTGCTTGAGCTTGAGCAGAGTATTGCGCTGGATGACGAGCTGCATGCTGCCGCCGTGAACTGGATGACTACTACGGATGTAGGAGAGATCGGTGACTTCGACTTCCCGCCAAAGTCCGCGAATTAGGGTGAGGCGACCGTCCTCGGTCATGACCTTCTTTTGGGATCTGCCGGAGTGCAGCGTGACTTCGAAGGAGCCGGGCACATGGCCGGCATCGTCGGTGAAATCGACCTCAACACGGAGAGGTCCCAAGTAGAGTGCGATGAGAGCGGCGATGGGAACCAGCAGTAGGATCGCGTAAGGCCAGCGCCGTTTTTTCCGCTCGGGCAGGGGAGGTGGCTCCGCATGCGGGGAGGGCAACGGCGGCGGCTCGTCGATCATGGCACTTGATTGAGCAAGCGGACGGTATCGGGAGCGGGGCGGAGCAGCGTGAACTTGCGGCCCTCGGGCGTGGTGACGGCGGCGCCGATGGCCGGTGGTTCGTCGGTGCCGGCGAATGACGAGATCAAGTCGGCTGCGGCCGTGGCGAAGGCGTCGGCGGACTTCTCCGAATCGAGGCGGATGTCCCAGATCAGATGCACGTCGACATCGCTGGTGGCATGGAGCCGGTATCGGTCACCGCGCCAGCCATCCGCCAGCTTGGAAAACTCCTCGCCCAGCGGTTCGAGCCACAGCCGGAGGCCGAGCATGCCGGCGCTTTCTTCTAACAGCATGTTGCCGGGCGTGTCCGGCAGCGCGAGGGGCGAGGGTTGGAGACCCTCGTGGTCGGGAAAGAAGTCGGCGGTGATCGTTGGCGGCTTGTGGAGGGCGGCCATGATTTCTTCCTGATCCATCAGACGTTCCGCGCGCGGCAAGCCGAGGGCGGAGGGGAAGGTGGCGATGCCACGGACGAAGGCGGGCAAGTTGGCCATCAGCTCGCGGGCCTCGGCATTGTCCTTCAAGCCGGTGAAGCCGATGCCGAGTGCCTGGCGGGCGAGGAAGCGGTTCTCGACGGCCATCGCGGCACCATGGTGGAGAGCTTCGCGACAGATCGCCGCCTCATCGCCGGGCCAGCCGGGCATCGGCGGGTAGTGCTGGTGGATGAGGATGCGGGCGAGGGCGCGGATCAGCGCGGCTTGATCGGGCACGGCCTGAGGATCGAAGCGATCGGTCACCCAGCCTTCGCCGCCCTGTTCATCGAACCACGAGCGAGCACCGATGGATTTCGTCGCTGCGAGCTGCGGCGCGAAGCGGTCGTCCGCGGTGAGCAAGCCCATCAGCGCCCATGCCTGCTGCCGGGAATCCAATCCATGCGGGCCATAGCGGGCCTCGATGGAAGCGACGATGCGGTCGCGCAGTTCCTCGCCGGCGATGCGGTGGACCTGCGGGTTGCTTTTGAAATCGAAGCCGAGCGCGTCTTCGACGAAATCGAGCAGCTCCTGAGGCACCTTTACCTCACCGCCGCCTTGGGCCAGCGAGCGAAGGCTCTCGTTCTCGCGCTTGAGCAGTGCGATCTCGTTTTCCAGCGCGACGACCTTGCCTTCGCTATCTTCGGTCTCGGTGGCGGTGGCAGCACTGCGCCACTGAAGGCCCTGCATCCAACCGGCGGTGCCGATGGCTGCGCCGAGCAGCCACGGCAGAAGTGTTTGAGGTCGCATGGAGAATCGGAAGCAGGCTCAGCGGGTGGCTCCCTGCTTGGCCGCGGATTCCCAATCGGTCAAGGGATTGAATCCGGTGAGGGCGGCACCCAGCAGGGTCTCGGTTGCACTGGGCGACATGACGTCGATGGTCGTCGGCGCGGGACTGCCCCCGTTTGCATCGTAGGAGTAAACGATGCGCCGGAGTGGCGAGGCATCTCCTTCGGCCCGGTCTTCCTTCGCGTCGAAGATCTGGACCTCAGCCATTTTGCCATAGGTCGGGCCCGCTTTGGCATGGTAGCCGTAGCGGCATTTCAGCAAGCGCTCGCCCTCTGCGTTGAAGATGTCGCAGGTGAGGGGATTACCCTTGGGGCTCAGGCGATAGACGGTCTTGAGGAGTGGGTGGCCTTCGGCGCTGACGGTCCTCTTCGTGATGACCGTTAGATCGTGGGTCCGCTGGAAGTATTCGCGGGAGCCGTCCTTGTTGGTCTTCACGCTGGTGCTGGGCGCGAGCGACGCCGACCTCGGCGCCGGCCTCGCCGATGGCTCTGGAAACGCCGGAGGTGGCGACGAAAACCATGCCAAGGCAAGATAGCCGGCAGGGAGTGCCATCACCACGATCAACAGAAGCCGCGCCGGAGCCTTCATGAGGTACGCCGGTGATTACTTTCCGAGCGGCTTGGCGCGCGGGTTGACCTTCTCCTTCTCGTCTGGCTTCCGGCCATCGAATGGGTCGAACTCCAGTGCGGAGGGGCCGAAGACTTCATCCGCGGTCTTGCCGGGGATGGTGGTGATGGAGATCGGCGCATTGCGGTTGCCCTGCGCGTCGTAAGTGTAGATGAAGCGGCGCACCGGGATCTCCTTGCCGCTCCTCGGGTCGGTGCGCTTCATGATGGCGTCGAACATTTGCTCCTCGATCAGCTTGCCGTAGGTCAGTCCTGGCTTCGGGTCGTAGCCGTAGCGGGATTTGAAAAGCCGTTTGCCCTTGCCGTCGAAAATGTCGCAGGTGAGGGGGTTGCCCAGCTTGCTGAGACGGTAAACGGTCTTGAGCACGTCCCGGCCCTCCGCGCTGACGGTCCTTTTGGTGATCACCGTCATGTCACGGGTTCGCTCGAAGTACTCGCGCGAGCCATCCTTGTTGGTCTTCACGCTGGCGTAGGGGCCTTGCACTTCCAGGCCGGGCACGGCCGACCAAGCGGTGCCGCAGGACAGGGCGGCGATGGCGACGAGGGTTTTCAGGTTCATGGGCGCGGAGATTAGGGCTTGGCCGGAGGGGCTGCAAGTGGCCATTTGCCGCCCGTCATGTGGTGGAGAACGGTGCGCACACGGGTGGATCTGAGCCGGAGGGGGGGGGTCATGGGCATCCTGAATGTCACGCCGGACTCCTTTTCCGACGGGGGGACGCACGCTGGTGTGAGCGCGGCCTTGGACCACGCGCGGCAGATGATCGCGGAAGGGGCGGAGATCATCGACATCGGCGGCGAATCGACCCGCCCCGGGGCGGCGGAGGTTGCCGTTGCGGAGGAAATCGCCCGGACGGCTCCGGTGATTGCGGCGCTGCGGGGGGAGTGGGACGGGCTGATTTCCATCGATACCATGAAGGCCGGGGTGGCCGCGGCGGCGCTGGAAGCGGGTGCGGACATCGTCAATGACGTGAGCGGCCTGACCGCCGATCCGGAAATGGTTCGTGTCTGTGTGGCAGGCGGCTGCGGGGTGGTGGTGATGCACATGCAGGGGGATCCGAGGACGATGCAAAAGGCCCCGCGTTACGATGACGTGGTGACCGAGGTGCAGGCATTTTTCGAGGAGCGCCTGGCCGCTCTGACGGCGGCGGGCATGGATGCGGAAGCGATCTGTTTCGACCCCGGGATCGGCTTCGGCAAGACGGTGGCGCACAATCTCTCGCTGCTGCGGGCTTTGCCGGACCTTGGAATCGGCGGCCGTCCGCTGCTGCTCGGGGTGTCGCGGAAATCCTTCATTGGCCGGGTGCTCGGCAGCGAAGCTCTGGCGGATCGTTCGTGGCCGACGGTCGCGATCACGGCTTGGGCACGCGAGGCGGGGGTGATGATCCACCGGGTCCACGAGGTCCTGCCGAATGCGCAGGCGCTCCGGATGACCGAGGCAATCCTGCACGGCGGAATTTCGGATTCTCCCGGTGAATCTTTTGTGAGAACATCCGTCTGACCCAGCGAACGACATGAAAGCGATCCCGCTCAAAGCCTCCGCCCTGATCCTCGCCCTTGCCGGAACCTCCTGCATGACCACCTACGACGCCTATGGCCGGCCGGTCCAGACCGTCGATCCCGGTGCTGCGGCGGCGATCGCCCTCGGTGCGGCGGCCGTGGGCTATGCCATCGGCGAGCACAATGATCACCATCACTACCACGGCGGCGGCTACTACTACGGTCGTCCTTACTACGGCCCGGGTGGCTGGTAAACCGCGCCTCATTTCCGCTCGCACGGAAAAGCAAATGACAGTGTGGCGCGCCCCGGCGTAGTATCCCGATCGCGATGGCGTGGGACTTTGTCAGGGATCATTGGCGCGACGGGATCGAAATTCTGATCCTGGCGATCGCCATCTATCAGATTTTCCGGGCGTTTCGGGCGACCCGGGGCGCCCGTATTCTGGTCGGCCTGGTGGTCATCCTGGTGGCGATCACGCTGTTGCTGCGGCTGTTCGAGTTCGAGGTGATCACGTGGTTGGTCACCCGCGCGGCAATCCTGCTCGTCTTCGCGGTGCCGATCATCTTCCAGCCGGAGCTACGCAACGCGCTGGCCAAGCTGGGTAGCAGCCGCCTGTTTTCGTTCTCAAACAAGAGCCAGCTCGATTTCCTGGAGGTCTTCGAGGACTCGGTAGTGGCGTTGTCGAAAAAGCGCATCGGGGCGCTGTTCGCGATCGAGCGCGACATCACGCTCAAGCCCTACGAGGAGACCGGCGTGATGCTGAATGCGGACTTCTCGCCGGAGCTGTCGATGACCGTGTTTTTCCCGAAGTCCCCGCTGCATGACGGGGGGATGGTCATTTCTAACAAGAAAGTGACCTCCGCCGCGTGTGTGTTTCCGGTCAGCCAGCGCGAGCTCGCCGACCGCTCGATCGGCCTGCGCCACCGCGCGGCGATCGGCGTGACCGAGGAAAGCGACTGCGTGGCCGTGGCCGTCAGTGAGGAGACGGGCGCGATATCCATCTGCATGGACGGCCACTTGGAGCGGAACCTGGGTGAAGAAAAATTCCGCACCCGGATGGCCGAAATCTTCCTCGCCACCGACGACAACAATGAAAAAGGCGTTTCGAAAGAACCTGATCCCAAAGATCGTGTCGCTGCTTCTGGCGACCGCGATCTGGTTTCTGATTAAGGAACACTTGGGCAAGCAGGTCGATTGGTTCGGGCCAGGGACCAGCCCTTCCAACCTCCCGCCCGACCAGGGAGAGGATCCGCCTTGACCGCGCCGCCGCGTGCGGCCACGGCTGCGGCGTGAGCTACTTCGTCACCGGCACTGACACCGGCGCGGGCAAGACCCGTTTTTCCTGCCTCCTCGTGGAGGCGCTGCGCGCCGAGGGGATCGACGCGGCTGGCTTCAAACCCGTCTGCTGTGGCGATCGCGATGATGCGGTGAAACTGGCTGCCGCTTCCGGAGGGCTGGAGCTGGATCAGGTGAATCCGGTGTGGCTGAAGGCGGCGGTTGCTCCATTGGTTGCCGGGATGCTGGAAAATCGGCCGGTGGATCCGGCGGCGCTGCTGATGGCGACGAGGGATTTCCTCGCGAGTCACGCCCGGGGAATCGTCGAAGGCGTCGGCGGCTGGCGCGTGCCGCTCGCCGAGGGGTATGACATGGCGGATTTTGCCACGGATCTGGGACTGCCGGTGATCATTGTGGTGGGCAACCGCTTGGGGGCGCTCAATCACACGATTCTCACGGTGGACGCGATTCGTTCGCGTGGGTTGGAGATTGCGGGACTGGTGATCAACCACCTGGCGGACGAACTGGACACGGCGGCGATCACGAACAAGGGAATGATCGAGCAACTGACCGGGGTGCCGATCCTGGCGGAGATCATCCACGGGCAGGATTTTCTGGAGGTGGAGCCATTTTTGGGTTCCTGAAGGGGAAAGAAGGGGTCTCCGTCAGGTTTGCTGAGTGGTCTTTGGAAGAAAGGTCAACCGCCGATGGACGGGCTGCACAGAGAACAAGATGTGCTAGGACGGATGGGATGGGCGGCGGCTTGGTCCGAGGCGGCTGCCCTTCGTCCCAACGAGACGATTCATAAAAGCCCGGCACGAAGTGGCCGGGGGGCAAGGCTCGTTGATCGCGTCCCAACGGGACGCCTTATGCGGGGAGGAGTGCGCGGACGGGCGGAGCAAGTTGTCCAGGCTGGTTCCTGGCACGCGCGGGACCTGCGCAAAGCGCTCGGGCCACGGCTTCGGAGCCTGTCTGACAGATCGCCGCCAGCCGCATGAGGTGTCCCGTTTGGGACACGACGAGCCGGGTCGGCTGAGCTGGCACTTCGTGCCAGTCTATTATCAGCCGTCCCGTTGGGACGAAGAAGGTCGTCTGGTTGGGATTCATCGCCAAACCCGCCTGACCGGAAAAGAAAAACGCCGTTCCCTCGGCGAAGGGAACGGCGTTTGGAAAGTGGGAGGGGGCGAGCTCTGCTTAGCGGCGGGTGCCGGTTTGCTGAGTCGAGCCGGAGTTCACGGGGAACGAGATGGCGGAAGGAACGGACATGGCTTTATTTGGTTCGAGGTCTTTGACGAGGTCGTGGATCTGGGAGGGGTGCTCCCAACGGGTGACGCCAAAGTAACCTCGAACTGCTTGCCCTACATTATGAAGACGGGAACCTGACTTGCGATTATGCGCAGATGTAAATACCGCTATACCCCCGTGGATTTACGGTATTCCCCCGGGGTCTTGCCGGTCTGTCTGCGAAAAAGATGGCTGAGCCGTTCCGCATGCTCGAAGCCGAGCAAATCCGCGATGTGAGCCAAGGTGTAGTCGGTCTGCGAAAGGAACCGCTGGATGCCTTCCACCAAGGTCTGGCTCAGCAATTGCCGCGGCGTCTTGCCGGTGGCCGCCTTGACCCGCTGCTCTAACAAACGACGCGAAACGTGGCAGTCGCGTGAGAGTTCCTCGATGCTGAGCAGGCCCGGTTTTTGTTGGCGGAGCAGCTCAAGAAAGCGGCGCACCACCGGATCCTCGATCGCATCGAGTGCGGTTGACTGGCGGATCACCAGACCCTTGGGCGGGACGAGGCGCTCGAGCTTGATCTGCTTCAGCTCTTTTCCGGCCATCAACTCGGCCAGCCATGAGGCGGCGAGGAAGCCCATGCGGATGATGTCCGGGTCGATGCTGGAAAGAGGAATGCGGGAGGTGCTTGAGAAGACGGGATCGTTATCCACGCCGAGCACCGCGAGGTCTTCGGGCACCGCAATCTGGAGCTCGATCGCCGACTGCACGGCACGGAACGCGACTTCATCCCAGCAGCAAAAGAGCGCGCACGGCTTCGGCAGTGATTCGATGAAGGCGAGGTCGCCCTTCTGCAGCGACTCGAAGCTGCGGGCCTTGCGCTCCGGGGTGTGATGGCGCCGCGGCTTGTGGCCGCGGGCAGACAGGGCGTCGGTGAAACCGATTTCGCGCTCTCGGGAAACATTGTGGTCGCTGTAGCCGAGGAAGGCGAAGTGGCGGTGGCCCTTCTCGATGAAGTGCTCCGCGGCCATCTTGCCGACCGCGCGGTGATCGCTATCGACAATCAGGTGCTCGCCGGCGGGATCGAGCAAGGTGCTCTGCAAGTCGAAGACCGGCATGCCCTGCTTGCGCAGCGCGCGCGAGTGCTGCTGGTCAGGACTGGTGGTGATCACGCCATCGCCCTTGAAATCGGCCAGCCAGTCCGGTTCGGCCGCGGTCTTCCCGCGATATTCAAAATGGATCTGCCAGTCATGCAGGCGGCCGAACCGGGCAATGCCCCGGATCAGATTGCGCCCGTATTGGGTGGAAGTTTCAACGATGACCGCAACGTGCCGCACGAAGGAATGGGTAGGGCGTGGGTGCCAGCCTGACGAGGATTTTGCCAGCCATCAAAATCAGCCGCCCATCCACAGCCGCAGGGCGTCGTGCATCCATTGCGGCTGGCTGTAGGCGGTGTTCATGTTGGTGCCGAAATAATAGCCAGTGACGTGGAAGAACAGCGGCCCGGCGAAAAGCAGCGAATCCAGCCGGTCCAGCACCCCGCCATGGCCGGGAATGCCGCGGCCCCAGTCCTTGGCACCGAGCGAGCGTTTCACCGCCGACATGACCAGCCCGCCGAAAAAGCCCGCGGCTACCAGCAGGGCGGACATGCCCGCGGCCACCGCCGGAGAGAAAGGTGTGGCCCACCATAGCGAGGTGCCGATGAGCGTGGCTGCCGCACCGCCGTAGAGCAGTCCTTCGCGGGTCTTCGAGGGGCTGACTTTCGGGGCGATCTTGGTTTTCCCGAAGAGCTTCCCGAAGACGTACTGCATCACGTCGCTGAGCTGGGTGACGAGCACCACGAAGAAGAGCAGCTTGGCATTCTCCTCCTGCTGGTAACCCGGGATCGGCAAGTAGAGCAGCATCGGCAGGTGGCTGAGGAAATAGACGCAAGTGAGCACGCCCCACTGGATGCGCGCGGTCCGTTCCAGGAAGCGCTCGGTATCACCGGCCAGTGCGCTGCGGATCGGGATGAAGACGAAGGCGTAAACCGGGATCCAGATCAGGAACATGCCGTACCACGGGGCTCCGGCGAAAACGAAGTGCAGCGGCAGGATCAGGAAGAACACCCAGGTCAGCGTGCGATGGTCGCCCCGCGGAGTGGGGGACAGTGTGATGAATTCGCGCAGGGCCAGGAACGACAGCAGCGCGTAGAAGCCGAAGACGCCGCCGCGTCCGAGCGCCAGCGAGGAACAGAATACGACCATCATCCACCACCACGCGTTGACCCGCTGGCGGAGGTTCACCAGCACCGGCGTCTCACCGGATTTCCGGATCAGGAGCTTGGTGATCAGGGTGGCGACGATCAGCACGGCCACCACACCGCCGACGAGGTAGAGAAGTTCAGGATCCTTCATCAGAAGCGGGAGCGGGGAGGAGATGACCGTGGGAGAGGCACATCATGGATTCGCGGGCACGTTTCAGAAAGGCGGCCTTGCATTCGCCTTCCACCGGTCCCGGTATCGGTTCGCCGAAGACCGCCTGTCCCATCAGCGGCAGGGGCAGCAGTTCGCCCTTGGGCAGGATGCGGCTGAGGTTTTCGAGGAAGACGGGCATGAGCAGCGCGTCAGGCCGCTTGGTGGCGAGGTGATGGAGCCCGGGCTTGAAGGCGGCGACGGCACCGGTGTCGCTGCGGGTTCCTTCGGGGAAAACGATCAGGTCCGCACCTGCGTCGAGCGCTTCTAACATTTTGCCGAGCGGGTCTTCCGTCCGCATCCTCGCGAGGTCGCGGGGAATGAGCACTGCCTTGAAGATGCGGCTGGCCAGCCAACGTCGCAGCGGGGTCTTTTCCCAATACTCCGCGGCCGCGACCGGCCGGGTCCATGAGCGTTGCCGGCCAGGCAGGGCCGCCCAGATGACGACGAAATCGAGATGCGACGAGTGATTGGCGAAATAGATGCGCCGCTTGCCGTCCTCCGGCAGATCGCCGAGCAGCCGGACTCCGGTTGCCAGGCGTATGACGAATGCCAGCACAGTGCCGGTCATGGGCGGGCCTCCTTGAGCTTTGCGGATAGGCGCATCACGCGGCGGATGATGGTCACGCAAGTGCCCGCGGCGATGATCATGATGGCGATCTTCATGACCTGCCCGTGTCCCTTCCAGAGCGGTTCGGCGGCGGTGACCAAGGCGGCGACCGTCAGCGCCGCCATCCGCTGGGGCTTGGCGAACGGGCCGCAAAAGTCGTGGGTGCCGACCAAGGCGGCTCCCGAGGCGCGGACATAGGCCGTCATCACCGAGGCCCAAGCTGCAAGAGCGCCGACCCATGGCGAACCTACCGCCCACGCGGCGCAGGCCAGCAGGATGGTGTCGGCGAACCGGTCGGGGAGTTCGTTCCACAGGTCGCCGGTGGGGCTCTTCTTGCCTCCTTCGATGGCCACCATGCCATCCATGAGGTTGCAGATGAGGCGGAGCTGGATGCAGGCCGCGCCGGCGAGCCAGCCGCCTTTCCAGTCGAGCGAGCCATTTCCGGCGGCCAGGAAGGCAAGTCCTCCCCCGGCGGCCGCCACCACGCTGAAGGCGGAGATGGCATTGGGGGTGACGCCTTTCGCAGTGAGGGACTTTGCCAGCACGACGGCCCATTCGGCCGAGCGGGATTTCAGGGGGCGCCGCGAGCTGTCTCCTTCCACGCCGCGACTCTGCCAAGCGCGGCGGGAGCGGGCAAGTTAAGGAATGGAGACTCCTTGCGGTGCGGGGCGTCCGCCGTTAGAAGAGCGGACATGACCGTCGGCATTATCGCCAACCCACAGAAAGAAGGAGCGCGGATTGCCTTGGATCGCCTGATGGGCGCGCTCTCGCTGAGGCGGATTGGCACGCTGTTGGAGAGGGAAGCTGCGGCGTTGTGCGGGGTACCGGGCGGCATGGATGGCCCGGACCTGGCCGCCGCCTCCGACGTGATTGCCGTGCTCGGTGGCGACGGGACCATGCTCAATGCCGTCGCGAAGCTCGGTCCCACGGACAAACCGGTCGCCGGCATCAACATCGGCACGCTCGGTTTCCTCACGAGTTGCACGGACGACGAGGTCGAGGTGTTCGCCGACGCGCTGCTTTCCGGCGAGTATACCACCAGCCGCCGCACGCTTTTGGCCGCCAAAGTCCGCAGCGTCGATGGTAGTGAAAAGGACTTCCGCGCCCTGAACGAGGTGGTGCTAGCTCGCGGCCAGACCGGCCGGCTGGTGTCGCTCTCCGCCTTTGTCGATGGCGATCTTCTCAACAGCTACCGGGCGGATGGCTTGATCGTCGCCACACCGACCGGCTCCACCGCTTACTCGCTGTCTGCCGGCGGCCCGCTGATCAGCCCGGCGGCGGCGGCCTTCGTGATCACGCCGATTTGTCCGCACACGCTGAGCCAGTGTTCGCTGGTCGTTGGCGATCACGTGACCGTGGAGTTGAGGCCGCAGAACGCGGACGAGGCGCCGATGCTGTTCACGGTCGATGGCCGCGACTGCATCACCATTCACCACGGCGACCGGATCGAGGTGAGGAAAGCGGCCCATGTGCTCAATTTGCTGCGGCTGTCCGGGCACTCCTTTTACGAGGCCGTGCGGCAGAAGCTGAATTGGCGCGGGGGTTGAGCCAACCATGGGGCGGCGTTTCTTCTCAAAGCGGTCCGCCGAGATCGTGTTCCTGTGTCGCGACGCGACACCATGGCGGACGCGGCCGAACTAGGGGCTGAAGCCCGTGGCTACCGTCCCTTGACCGCTACGCGGTCGCTGGGGTTTGGTTCGAGGTGTGTGGGCGCTGAAGTGAGAGTTCTCTCCCGGATTGGCCATTCGACGCGCCGATTCCGTAGCTTTCGCCAAGAATTCGGCGGGCTGAGGGAATGGCGTTGCGGCGCGCGCGGGCATCCGCTGGAGTCCGGTCGTGCGCTACGAACCCATCGATCCCCAGCTCTTCGTCCGCAATCGCGAGAATCTCCGCGCCCTGCTGAAGCCGAATAGCATCGTCATCGTGCTGGCGAACGACATCTACCCGACCAATGCCGACGGGTCGATGGCCTTCAAGCAGAACGCCGATCTCTTCTACCTCACGGGCGTCGATCAGGAAGAAACGATGCTGGTGCTGATGCCGGACGCGAAGGATCCGAAGGAGCGGGAGATGCTGTTCGTGAAGGAAACCAGCGAGCTGATCGCGATCTGGGACGGCGATAAACTTTCCAAGGACCAGGCGAAGGCGGCCACCGGCGTCGAACGCATCGAGTGGAGCCACAGCTTCGAAGCGTGGTTGCACCGACTCATCCCGCAGGCGGATCACATCTACCTCGCGACCAACGAGCACCTGCGCGCCACCACGGTGGTGGAGACGGCGAATGACCGCTTCATCAAGAAGTGCCAGTCGCGCTACCCGCTGCACCGCTATGAGCGGCTCGCTCCGCTGATGCATCGCCTGCGGATCACCAAGGATCCCATCGAGGTCGATATCATCCAGAAGGCTTGTAAGATCACCGAGGCGGGTTTCCGTCGTCTGTTAGGCTTCGTGAAGCCGGGGGTGGGCGAGTGGGAAGTCGAGGCGGAGCTGCTGCACGAGTTCGTGCGCCGTGGTTCGCGCGGCTTTGCCTACGGGCCGATCATCGGCAGCGGGGCGAATGCCTGCGTGCTGCACTACGTCGAAAACTCCAAGGTCTGCAAGGATGGCGACATGCTGCTGCTGGACGTGGCCGCTGAGTATGCCGGCTGGGCTTCCGATCTGACCCGCACGATCCCGGTCAACGGGCGCTTCACTGCCCGCCAGCGTGATGTTTACAACTCGGTGCTGCGTGTTTTCCGCGGGGCGAACGAGATCCTGCGTCCAGGCAACACGCCGCTGGAGTATCAAAAGCAGGTGATCGAGCTGATGGAAGCGGAGCTGGTCCATCTCGGACTGATCGGTGCCAAGGAGGCGAAGGAGCAAGGGCCTGACAAGGCGCTGGTGAAGAAGTACTTCATGCATGGTACTTCCCACCACATGGGCCTGGACGTCCACGATGTGGCTCCGCCGCACGAGCCGTTTGCGGAGGGGATGGTGTTTACCATCGAGCCGGGGATTTATATTCGGGAGGAGGGTCTGGGCGTGCGTCTTGAGAACGATGTGGTGATCGGGAAGAAGTCGAACCTTGATCTGATGGCTGATATTCCGATCGAGGCGGATGAGATCGAGGAGTTGATGAACCGGTAGTGATCCAAGGATGGAATCCATCATCAAATTCCGGGAAGAACTCACGAGATTGTGGGAATTCTTGACCGAGGCAGGCTATGTCTCGGAAGCCTTCCCTGGATTTGATTGTGGCGGTTTCGAGGAAGAAGGGGATTCTCTCTCAAGAGAGTCGTTTGTCAGAGTTGCCCGGCTATTTCTACCGAGCGGGCCAAGCGTTGTTGTCGAGAGGAGAACTCCAGATGAGTTTATCGTGATTTACGGCGCAGAAGCTATGGATCGGTGGCCGAAGGACGATCCGTTCTTTGATTGGCCGTTTTTTCCTCTCATGGTTGATTCCGAGAGCTACACGGTTGGATTGACTCTTGATGACGCCGACGGAGGGTTTCGCCTTTTGTGCGTGTCCAAGGATTGTCTGTATGACGATTCGATGCCCGACGACGAGGATCTGGCTTACGTTAGCGAGAAGCCGGTATGGGAGTTGCCAAAACTGGTGAGGGACCTAGTCGAGTCGCAAGATGAGGTGGTGTTCTTCGGAAACGTCTGACGTGCGTGGCCAATCATTGCCATGCCAAGTGGCAATGTGCATGGCAGTAAGGAGTGTGGACGTTCCCTCCACATTGTGTCGACGGAACGTCGACACCCCTTATCCTTAGGCTGCGCTATCGATTCGAGCGTGATGAATCCCGCGGTCCCAGTAGGCTTGGGGTGCGTCAGCCGGTGAAGCCTTGGACGATGGGCATGCGGCGGCCCATGCCGAAGGCCTTGGAGGTCACGCGGAGGCCGGGGGCGGCTTGTTGGCGTTTCCATTCATTGAGATCCACGCGGCGCTGGACCCAGCGGACGAGGTTCTCCTCGTAGCCGTGGGCGACGATTTCGTCGGCGGAGAGGTGGCGCTCCACGTAGAGCTCGAGGATGCCATCGAGGATGTCGTAGGGCGGCAAGGTGTCTTGGTCCTTTTGATCGGGACGCAGCTCGGCGCTGGGCGGCTTGTCGATGGTGCTCCACGGGATGATCTCGCGGTGGCGATTGATCCAACGGGACAGCTCGTAGACGCGGATTTTCGGCAAGTCCGAGATGACGGCTAGGCCGCCACACATGTCGCCGTAGATGGTGCAGTAGCCGACCGCCAGTTCGCTCTTATTGCCGGTGGTGAGTAGCAGGTGGCCGAACTTGTTGGAGAGCGACATTAGGTAGAGGCCGCGGATGCGGGCCTGCATGTTTTCCTCGGTCACGTCCTCCTTGGTGCCCTCGAACAAGGGGGCCATCGAGGCTTTGACGGAAGCGAAGGTATCGGCGATCGGCACGGTCTCGCAGCGGATGCCGAGGGTTTTCGCGAGTGCCACCGAGTCATCGACGCTGCCGCCTGACGAAAAGGGACTGGGCATGGTGAGCCCGTGAACATTCTCTGGTCCCAGTGCCTCGGCTGCAAGGACGGCGGTGAGGGCTGAGTCGATGCCGCCGCTGAGGCCGAGGCAGACGCTGCGGAAGCCGCACTTCTTCACGTAGTCGCGCAGGCCCAGGACCAGCGCATCGAAGAGCTGGCCGGCCGCGACCGGCTGGGGAAGGGGAGCTTCGCCCTGCGGAAGCGCATCGAGATCGACGGTGAGGGATTGCTCGGAAAAGCCGGGCATTTGTATCGCAATCCGGCCGTCCGGAGTGGCGACCAGCGAGTGACCGTCGAAGAGCAATTGATCCTGCCCGCCGACAGCATTCGCGTAGATCACCGGCACGGCGGCATCCTTCGCCACCGCCGCCATCATCTCGCGGCGGATCTCCGGCTTGCCGAGGTGGAAGGGCGAGGCCGAAAGGTTCAGCAGCAGGTCGATCCCCTGCGAGCATAGCTCCTGCACGGGGTCGCGCTCGTAGAGCGGGCGGTGCAGGTATTCCTCCGTCCAGATGTCCTCGCAGATGGTGACGCCGAGCCGCAGTCCATTCCAGACGATGGGCTCGCATTTCTCGCCGGGCTCGAAGTAGCGGCGCTCGTCGAAAACATCGTAGGTCGGCAGCAGCGTCTTCCAGACCTTGGCGACGATCTCGCCGCGATGGAGGAAGGCGGCGGCATTGCGGAACGGCTTGCCCGGGCGACCGGCCTCGTTGAGATCGACGTAGCCGACCAGCAGGGGAACCTCCTTCACCTCGCCCGCCAGGTAGTCGAGCGCCTGCAGGCACTTCGGCACGAACTGCGACTTGAAGACCAGATCGCGGGGCGGGTAGCCGGCCAGCGACAGCTCCGGCGTGATCACCAATTCGGCGCCTTGCTCCAAGCACTCGCGATAGGCTTGGAGCAGCCGCTTCGCATTGCCGGGGAAGTCCCCGATCACCCCGTTGATCTGCGCGATCCCAACCTTCATGTGCGGCGACTCAACGCAGCCAGGGCCGGGGAGGAAATCCCAAATCGGTACAAAAAAGAAGGGCGCGAATCGCAAGTCCCCCCGGAATCACAATTCGCGCCCTTTCTGACCCATCGGGTTCTCTAGCTGGCGGCATTGGCCGAAATCCCCCCGGATTCAGAACCAATGCATATTGCCGTGCCGGATTGTCCGATGGCCGGGCAACGACACCGAAGCGCCGCTACCTGTGAATGAAATTGCCAAATAATCCGGGTTTGGAAAGCATTAATTTAAGTGAAAATTCACAAGTTGTTCCCAAAATTGGACATTTCACTGAAAATCAGGGACTTTTCGCGGGGATTTCCAGCGTGAGGCCCTTCGGCCGCCAGTAGCGGACCAAGGCTTCCTGAGTCGCGACCGCCGTTTCGGGGGAGAGGACGTCAACCGGCCGGCGGTTGCGAGGGGCGGCGGTGAGGATGTTGCGCAGGGCTTCAACTCGCTTGTCCCCACCGTGGATCTGGTAGTGGGCGAGCAGCAGGGCGGTGGCGTAGGCGTGGTAGCGCTCCTCCACCGGCAAGTCGGTGACGAAGCCGTGCCAGCGGCGGCCATCGAGCCCGACCAGATCGGCGACCCGGACCAAGGGGATGCTCGGATCGTCCGGGCTGAGGCGGACGCGCAGGTGCTGGCGGATGGCGCCGTCCATATCGGCGAAGGAGAAGCGCCCGGCTCCGGTGTGGGCGCACGCGAAGTATTCCGCAATGCCCTCCGCCAGCCACTGCGGCAGACCATGGTTCAGCCGGTGCATGCAGAGGTGGACGATTTCGTGGACGACGAGATCCTCGTCGTTGCGTGGCGCGAGTTTCGAGCGGCCGGCATCCGGGGGGCGCGAGAGATAGCCGCCATGGATGAGCACCAGGCCCTGCCGGGCGACGTAGTACCCGGCCGAACCCGCTGCCGCGCCGGCTTCACGATAGCTTTGGTCGGTGGAATAGATGGCGATGCGTGGGCGCTTGCCCTCCGGCGGGCCGAAGAGCGGCAGCGGGTGGGCTTTCACCACCAGCGCGGTGGTGTCGGCGACTTGGGAGAGGCGAGCGAGTTCGTTTGGCTTCAGGTCAAGGTCGCTATCGATGCGGAAGAACCGGGTGTGCCATACTTTCCGGCCGCCATCGTCCGGCTGGGCTTCGACGACGGCCGGGCCGGGAACGGTTTCGCGCGGCAGCGGGTCTGCCGCGGCGAGCGAGGCGAGGGCGAAGAAGGTCAGCAGGCGCATGGCAGGGAAAACCTCGGCGGTTCGGTGAAGTGTGCCCCGTCCGGAGGCATTCCGCAGGTCGAAATTCGACAATCCGCCCCGCCTGCCGTAACCGGTGCGCGTGACCGACGATTGGCAGACCACCCTCCGCGAGCAACTGGCCGCCCCCCAGGACCCATGGGTCGTGCTGGAGGGGCAGGGGATGGTCGAGGCCGCAATCGCCGGCTGGTGGGAGGTCGCGGGGGTGATGGTGGCGGAAGATCACTCGTGGGAAGTGCCGGTCTGGAGCGGCATGGAGGTGGCTCGCGAGGCCCCGGCGGAAATGGATCGCTGGGCCGATGCCTCGATTCACGGGGGTGTGCTCGGCTTGGCCAGGCAGCCGTCCGAGACGGGTGAGGTGGCAACCTTCCTCCGCTCGCTGGATGCCGAGGCGCTGCTGGTCGTCTGCCCGCGCTTGGATCATCCCACGGTGGTAGGGGAAGTCATCCGGCTGGCGGCAGATCACAACGCGGCAGGCGTTTTGTTTGGAGCGGAAGGGGTTTCGCCATTTCATGTCGAGGCGGTGCGGGCGGCGGCCGATGCGCTTTTCCAGCTCCCGATTCGCGTGGCGGATGGCGGGCTGCTGCTGCGCTCGCTCAAAGCCGCCGGGGTGGAGCTTTGTGGCTGGGAGCAAGCTGGGTTTTCCGGCGAGGCTGCGACTACCGGTCGCCGCGCGCTGGTGATGGGCGATCCGGAGAAGGGGCTGGGGCCGTTTTGGCGGGCTGCGTGCGACCGGCAGGTTGGCGGGGAAGTGGGGGCTGTCTTGAAGGAGCTCGCCGTAGAGGTTGGCGGATAGGTCCTATGGGTCACATGGGACTTATTTCCGAAGCGAGTGCGGCGACCGCATCAGGAGGATGGGCTGCCGACACGGATATCCGCAGCCTTGCGGTGCCCCGTGGGACCGTTGGATAGCGGATCGCTGGAACGAGAAAGCCGCGGGTTTCCAAGCGGGCGGCGGCTTCGAGCGCTGCTTCGTTTCCGCCGAGGAGCACCGGGATCACGGGGGATGGATGTCCGGCCGAGAGGACGGCGATGTTTTCGCGGAGTTGCTTCCGGCGATGATCGCCATCGGATGAAGTGATACGCTCCAGAGATGTCATCGCTGCGTGGGCAAGAGCGGGTGGTGGAGCGGTCGAGTAAACGAAGGATCGTGCGCGGTTCACCAGCAGATCGCGCCATGCCGTGGTGGTGGCGAGGTAACCGCCGGCAAGGCCGGCGGCCTTGCTGAAGGTGCCCATTTGGAAATCCACGCGATCTTTAACGCCGAGCTCTGCCGCAAGGCCCATGCCGCGTGGACCGAGCACGCCGAACGCGTGCGCTTCATCGAGGAAGAGCAGCGCGCCGTGGCGATCCTTCAGCTCGATGAGTTCTGTTAGAGGGCAAAGGTCGCCATCCATCGAGAACACCGATTCGGTGATCACGATCACGCGGGCCGCCGGTTGTTTCGCGCGGATGTTCTCTAACAGGCGGGCCAGCTTTGTGGTGTCATTGTGCGGGAACACGCGGATGGTGGCACCGGAGAGGCGGGCTCCATCGATGAGCGAGGCGTGGCAAAGCTTGTCGAGCACCAGCACGTCATCCTTTCCCGCCAGTGCTGGCAGGCTACCGACTGCGGTGGCGAAGCCCGAGGAGAATACCAGCGCGGCTTGCGTGCCCTTTGCGGCTGCCAAGGCTTCCTCTAACAGGTGATGTGGAGGCAGGGTGCCACAGACCAATCGCGAGGCTGCGGAGCCTGCTCCATACTTTCTAACACCTTCGATGAATGCTTCCGCAAGCTCTGGATCGGTGGCGAGGCCGAGGTAGTCGTTGGAGGCGAAGTTCCACAGCTCCCGTCCATCGCGCATCACCCGTGGACCCGTCGGCGAGTCGAGAGGCTTCAGCGTGCGCAGCAGGCCCGCCTCGGACAGATCGGCCAACTCCTGCTGTGGATCCGGCGAGCCGAGGTCAGTGCCGGAGCGTCGTGTCATGGCGGGAAAGGTAGGTGTCGATGGCCTCAAAGATACCCGGAGCGAAGGCGGTGCTTCCGCTCTGCCAGGGACGCCGGATCGTCACCGCGGCGGAGATCTCTCCATCGTCGTGCAAGACCGCATCAAGGAAGGTGCGGAAGCTCTCGTTGTGGGGATGAGTCGTGGAGAAGATCCCGATCCGGCCGACCACCGCGTGAGCGCCGTTGTAGGTGATCGCCGATCCGGCCTTGGTTCCTTCCTTGCGCGCGAGTTTTTCCAATGAGTCGCGGAGACCATTCCGAAGTGCGGGAACTGACTCTCCATAGAATGCGGCCGCGGTCATGCCCGCGCGCAGGGTGAGCGAAGCGAGTCCCGGCCATTCCCGCTCGGTGATGTCGACATCGGTCTTGACGTTCCAGCGGTCGCGGGTTTCGCCGATGGAGGGATACTCGCGCTTCGAGATGGCCGGCACCCAAGCCGGAAACCAGCGGAGCCGCCAAGGCATCTCGCGCGGGATCATCCTTCCGCCGCCGGACGTTCGAGCGCCCAGCGCAGGAGCTTTTCGGAATCGTTCCACACGTTGGGGGTGTTGCTCTTGAGCACCACCACGATGACCGAGCGGCCACCGAGCGTGCCGGAGGAAACCAGGCAGCGGCCGGCGGCATTGGTGGTTCCGGTTTTCAGGCCATCGCAGTAGGGCACGCGCTTGAGGAGCTTGTTGGTGTTTTCCAGCGTCTTCACGCGGCCGTCGCTGTGACGGAAGGTCGTGCTCTTCAGCGAGGTGAACGAGTGAATCGTCTGATTGCGCCATGCGGATCGTGCGGCGATCGCAATGTCGCGGGCGGTGGAGAACTGACCCTCTTGCGGCAAGCCGTGCGGGTTCATGAAATGCGAATTCCGCATGCCGAGTTGGGCGGCCTTGCGGTTCATCATCATGGCAAAGCCGTCCTGGCTCCCGCCGATATCCCGGGCGAGCGCGCGTCCCACGTCATTGGCGCTTTTCACCATGAGCACTTTCAGCAGTTCGCGGCGGGAGTGTACCTCGCCGGGCTTCAAGTAGAGCTTGGTGGGCTCGCAACGGGTGTCATCGGCGGCAATGGTCACCGGCTTGTCGATGTTGCTGTCCACGGCCACGAGCGCGGTGACGAGTTTCTGGGTCGAGGCGACCGGTCGCCGCTGGTCGGCGTTCTTTGCGTAGAGGACGCGGCCGGACACCGGGTCGATCACGATCACGCTCTCTGCGGCCACCGGTGGAGGGGGCGTCGTAGGGATCGCAGTGGTCCGCACTGCCTCGGCTTTCAGCGGTCCCGCCTGCGACATGGATCGCGGAGGCGGGGAATCGCCGCCACAGGCGGGCAGCAGGAAAGAAAGGGCAAGAAGTCCGAAAAGGCGGGCTCGGCGAAACATCGGGCGGATCATTCCCCGGACGGACCTGCCTCTCAAGGCGGGAATCTCCGAATTTCCGCTTGCCGGGTGGTGTTCATCCTGTTTTGTTCTCAAGAACACTGTTCAAAAAAAGCGATGAGCGAACCGATGACCCAGCGCCAAGGGGAGATCCTCGAGTATCTCAAATCCGCCCAGCGGAAGACCGGCGTGATGCCGTCCACCCGTGAGATCCAACACTATTTTAAATTCGCCAGCCAGACGGCGGCGATGAGCCACTTGAGGGCTCTCGAAAGAAAAGGGGTTATCCAGCGTCTTCCGGGCAAGGCCCGCGCGGTGGTTTTCCCGGAGGAACTCGACCGTGAGGAAATCGTCGATATCCCGGTCTATGGCCAGATTGCGGCCGGCATGGCCGGGGAGGTGGAGCAGGAGAAAGAGGGGTGTATTTCGATCGACATCGCTACTCTCGGAATTCCCCGGAGCTCCCGGACCTTCGCGCTGAAGGTCAGGGGTGATTCGATGATCGATGCCCACATCTGCCATGGCGACACCGTGATCCTGGAATTCCGCGAACCGCGGGACCGCGACATCGTGGCGGCGTTGATCGATGGGGAGACGACGCTCAAGCGCTTTGTCGTCAACAAGGGCAAGCCCTACCTTCACGCCGAGAACGATGAGTTCCCCGACCTTATTCCGGCACGCGAACTGATTATCCAAGGCGTTCTCGTTGCCCTTCTGCGAAAGGCTGCGTAGGATTTCATCTTCTCCCCAGATCGAGCTGGCTCCGGCGAGATACCCTCCCCTCGCCGGAGCCATCGGCTTGGTCTCGCGGTCGGTTTGGTCGGGGGAAGCGAGATATTGACAGGGCGGAGCGAGCTTTGCGGAGGGAGGCTTCCAAGGAGAAGCCAAGAGGGAGAGGAGCGGAGGGGGCTCGACGGTTTTCCCGGACCGACGTGCGGGAGATTTGGGATAGAGCCGCCGCACCCCGCATGAGGTCTCCCGTTGGGAGACGATTTTTGACCGCATGCCCTGGCACTTCGTGCCAGGCTATTATGAGCCGTCCCGTCGGGACGAAGAACGGACCGTCCTGTTGGGACGAAGAACGGACCGTCCTGTTGGGACGAAGAACGGACCGTCCCGTTACGACGAAAGGCAGCTATTCGGGTGGCTTTCCATTTCGTCGGTTTCGCTTGTTTTGTGGTTCTCCACCTACGCCTTGGTGGTGACGACGGATGCACCCGGGTGCTTCCCCGCAGCAGGGCTGCTGGCTTTGGGCGGCAGGAGGGCTGCGCGCAGTCCGGGGTTGAGACCACTGGTTTCGGCAGTGCGCGTTTCCGACGGCTGGGGCGGAGGTGAAGGGGAGGCGGAGCCGTGAGGTGCTTCTGCGGGCCAGAGGTTGTCCGGATAAAGGAGGTGGCCCGGACCACTTCCGCTGCGCTCCAGTTCCGCGGTCCCAGCGGAAAGCCATTCCGCCGGGTCACTGGCAACACGGGTGGTAGGCCCGGTCTTGGTTCGCGATGGGCTTTTTCCTAACCCAACCCTTCCGTTCAGCTCAGCTCAGCTCAGCTCAGCTCAGCTCACGGTTGCAGCACCACACCGGATTCTTCCAAGGCGAGGGCGGCGGCGCCGACCATGCCGGCTTCGTTGCCGAAGCGGGCGGGAAGGATCATGAGGTGCTCCTTGAAGGGGGCGGAAAGCTGGGCGTAGAGGTGCGCGGTGAGGGGATTGAACAGGATGTCCCCGGCCTTGGCCACGCCGCCGCCGATGATGACGGCTTGCGGATTGAGGAGCCAGCAGCAGTTCATGATCGCGCTGGCGAGCTTGGCGGCGATGCCGTCCCAGATCGCGAGGGCGGTTTCGTCGCCGTTGAGGGCGGCCTTTGCCAAGGCGGCAGGGCTGCAATCGGGAAGGTGGCGCTCGACGCCGGATTCGAGGTAAGTCTGGCGGGCATCGGCGGCGATCTCGTTGTTGCCGACGTAGTCTTCCAGCGCGCCGAGATTGCCGTAGGCACCGCGGCGGCCTTGCCAATCGATCGACATCTGGCCGATCTCGCCGGCTCCGAATTGGGCGCCGCGGACCATCTTGCCATTGGCCACCACGCCGCCGCCGACGCCGGTTCCGAGCGTCAGAGCAATCAGGTGGTTGAGACCGCGACCGGCACCGCGCTTCCACTCGGCGTAGGCCATGCAGTTGGCGTCGTTTTCCACCACGACCGGCAGGTTGGTCGCTTCGGAAAGCTTCTTCTTCAGCGGAATGGCCGTCCAGCCGGGCACATTGGTCAGGTTGTGGACGATGCCTTTTTCGAAATGGACGAATCCGGGGACGCCGACGCCGATGGCCTCGACCCGCGGGTGGCGGTCGCGAAGGTCGCCGATCACCCGGAGCATCGCCTCAATGAGCGCGTCCGGCCCGTCAAAGTCCGGCGTGGAGATTGCCGGAGCTTGGTCGATGATATTGGAGCGGTAGAGAACGCCGAATTTGACGGAGGTTCCGCCGAAATCGACACCAATCGAGAGAGGGGTTTCAGCCATGGTGCGGTGACTACCTTGTATCCACTCAGAGCGGTCTTGGCACGTACTTTTAATGGAGATTCCTGACAGCGGCCAGCCGGATGCCTTCGAGCGTGAGGTCGGGATCGACGTATTGGATTTCCGGCAAGCCTTTGGCAATCAGGCCCGCATCCCCGCCGGTGGCGACGATGATGGGATCGCCTTCAATTTCTGCGCGCAGCCGTAAAAGAATTTCGCGAACGAGACCGCGGTAGCCGTAAACGGCTCCGGCTTGCATGGCCTCGATGGTGGACTTGCCGATGGCGGCGCGTGGCTCGTCGATTTCGATCTTCGGCAGCAGGGCGGTGCGCTTGCCCAGATAGTCCTGCATGGCTCCGAGACCGGGGGCGATGACGCCGCCGCAGTAGGCCGGGCCGGCGGCAACCACGTCGAAGGTCACCGCGGTGCCGAAGTCGATGACAATGGCGGGAGTGCCATGGGTGGCCGCGACGCCGATGGCATTGGCGAGGCGGTCGGCGCCAATCTGGGCCGGGTGGGGGTAGTCGATGGTGAGGCCGGTGTCGCTCTGGTAGCTGAGCGGATGGACAGGACCGCGGGAGGCGAGGAAATCGCGGAGGATGCGGGCCTTCTCCGGGACGACCGAGCAGAGCAGGGAGCCAGTGAACTCAAATCCGGCCAAGGCGGTGGCGAGGCTTTCGGGGGAAATGTCCGGCGTGGGCAGCCAGGCGCGGCTTGC
Source organism: Luteolibacter arcticus (assembly GCF_025950235.1). Classification (NCBI taxonomy): domain Bacteria; kingdom Pseudomonadati; phylum Verrucomicrobiota; class Verrucomicrobiia; order Verrucomicrobiales; family Verrucomicrobiaceae; genus Neoluteolibacter; species Neoluteolibacter arcticus. The sequence goes on from NZ_JAPDDT010000007.1 coordinate 342,920, forward strand.
GGAAATGCCGGTGGCGTCCGCGATCGCGAATTTGGTGCGGGTGTTGGAGTTGTCGACGAGGAGCCAAGGCATCGGGCTTACCAGTTCGCGGTGTTGAAATAGCGGATCGAATCCGTGACGGGCGGCGGTCCGGACTCCTTGCGGATGGTGAGGGTGCCGTCGTTGAGCTTGAGGCGAAGCGGGCCTGCGAGGTCCTTTTCCTCCAGCCAGAATTTCAGGCCGATGCCGGCGTTCGGGTGGTCTTGGTCGCCCTCGAGGTCGGTTTCCGCGGGCTCGACCTCGCGACCGTCGGCGAGGATCAAGGCGACCGGCTTCATGAGGTCGTGGGATTGGGAGCCCGCCTGCTTGAGGTAAACGCCCAGCCAGCAGAAGGAGTGGTCTCGCTCCACCCAGGCATGGGCGACGCGGTAGCGGGCCCCGGCGTCGCGTCCCCATTCGTAGGGGCGAAGCCAGGTCCAGCCGGCAAAGACCAGGGAAATGGCGAGGCAGACGGCCAGGAGCTTGGTGCGGCGGTTCAACGGGCGTGGTTGATAGAGGCTGGCGTGAAACCCGCAAACGCAAAACGGGCGGACCTTCGCAGGTCCGCCCGTGGGGTGACAGGGTTGTCAGAGGCGATCAGTGCTCGTAGCCGCCTTCGCCGTGTTCGGCGAGGTCGAGGCCGGAGGTTTCAACTTCCGGATCAGGGCGGAAACCGAGCACCGCCTTGACGATGAAGGCGATGACCGCGGTGGCGACCACGCTCCAGACGATGGTCAGGCCGACTGCCTTGAATTGCTCCATGAGCAGGCCGTCCTTGAGGGGGCCGACCACGGAGTTGGCCTTCTCATCGGCGAAGACGCCGGTGAGGATGGCTCCGAGGGTGCCGCCCACGCCGTGCACGCCGAAGGTATCGAGCGCATCGTCATAACCGAGCATCTTCTTGAGGTAAGCGACGGCGAAGAAGGGAACGACACCGGCGATCACGCCCATGATGACGGACGAGGTGGCGGTGACGAAGCCAGCGGCTGGCGTGATGACCACGAGGCCGGCAACGATGCCCGAGCAGAAGCCGAGGACGCTGGGCTTGCCCTTGAGGAGCCATTCGGCGGCTGCCCATGCGAGACCGGCGGTGCCAGCGCAGAGGGTGGTGGTGACGAAGGCGTTGGTGGCGACGGCGTCGGCACCGAGGGCGGAGCCGGCGTTGAATCCATACCAGCCGACCCAGAGCATGCCGGTGCCGACCATGCAGAGCACCATGCTGTGCGGAGCCATCGGCTCCTTGCCGTAATTGATGCGCTTGCCGAGGATCAGGCAGAGCACCAGGGCGCTCCAACCGGAGGTCATGTGAACCACGGTGCCGCCGGCGAAGTCGATGGCCTTGATGGTGGCATTTGGATTCAACGGACCGCACATGAAGCCGACCGTGGACCACACCATGTGGGCGAAGGGGAAGTAGACGGCGAACATCCAGAGGAGGATGAAAGCCATGATGGAGATGAACTTCATGCGCTCCGCGATGGCACCGACGATCAGGGCCGGGGTGATGATCGCGAAGGTGAGCTGGAACATGGCCCACATGCCATCCGAGATCCAGTAGTAGCCGGCACCGACAGCACCCGGCTCAACGCCCTTGAACATGGCATTGCTCATGTCGCCGATGAAGGCGCTCTTGGCATCCACTCCGAAGGAGAGCGAGTAGCCGCAGAGCCACCAAAGCGGGGTGATCATGCAGGCGCAACCGAGGCACTGGGCGAGCACGGAGAGCACGTTCTTCTTGCGAACCAGACCGCCGTAGAAAAGAGCCAGGCCCGGCAGCGTCATGAACAGCACAAGGGCGGTGCTGACCATCTGCCAGGCATTGTGACCAGGGCCGGGGCCGGCGACGAGGGAGGTCGCACCGCTGGTCTTTTCCGGTCGCGCCACATTGTTCATGTAGGCTTCGATATCGGCCAAGCGCTCTTCAACCGTCGGCGTGGGTGCTGCGGCTTCGGCTGCGGGAGCGGCCGGCTCGGCTGCCGGGGGCGGGGTTGCTTCTTGCGCGTGGGCCACGGGGGCCAACGGCAAGACCATCATTGCAAGGGCAGCCAGTGCACAGGCACCGCTTACCATTCGTGTTTTCAGGCTCATGTCGACTCGGTTTCGGATGGATTGGACCTCCGGAATCTTGACCGATTCCGGCGGTAAAAGTGGCGGGAGCAGATGCCATGCCAGAGGTGCTCCAGTCAGTTAGGGTGACACGGTGGACGGTCTTCGTGGAGCTGCCGTCCTCTTCGCTAGGTTCGTGGCGAGAGACGTTGGAGCTGGCAGCGAGCGAATCGTCCTAACAGACATGGCTGTTACTTTTCAATCTTGCCACAGGCTCAGGGTGACTCTAGGTAGCCCCCGGCTGAGTGCCGCCCGCGTTCTTTTCACTGGACATGATCTTTCAGGTTTCTTAAATAACGCCTGATAGGCAGCGTCCGGTCGCATTAGCATGCGAGCTGCACAATGCCAAAGTCCCGCCGGATTCAGGCTTCGGTCTCGGTCCGGTGGCGGCTAGCAGCAACCGAACAACCGAATACCAAGATGCGCAAATACACCAAAACTGTCGGCGCCCTGGCCGCTGCCTCCGCCCTTGTGGCTGGCTACGCCTCGGCGGGAGACCTCGAAGGCTTCACCGGTGAAGTCCACGTCGGCTATCACTCGATCTACGACTTCCGTTTCGTGGACCTGGGTAGCGACCTGGTCGAAGCGGGCGTGGACGTCGCCTACGCGCTGAACGAAGACTGGAGCTTCAAGGCCGGTGCCTGGTACGGCAGCGTGAACGACTCCCAGACGATCGGGGGCAACTTCAACGAACTCGATCTGTATGCCGCCGCCGCCACCTCGCTCGGCCCGGTGAACCTCGAACTCGGCTACATCTACTACTACTACCCGGATGCTATCGGTGCGGACACCCAGGAAGTTTACCTTTCGGGTTTCGTTGACATCGTGTGGGGAATCTCCGCCGGTGCCACCTACTTCTACGACTTCGATTCGAACAACGGTTGGTATCTCCAGCCTGAAATTCGCAAGTCTTTCGAATTCAACGAGTGCCTTGCCCTGAACCTGTCCGCTGGCGTGGGCGTTGCCGATGGCCTGAACTATCAGGTCGACGCGAACCCGCTCTCCAACGGCTCGCACGACGGCTTCCAAGGCTGGTTCATCAAGGCCGAGCTGCCTTGGGAATTCCGCGACGGCGTGACCCTCGCTCCCTACGTGAAGTACACCGATGCTGACAGCGACCTCGCTGGCGACATCAACTCTCTCGAAGGTGGCCAAGAGCACATCATCGCCGGTGTGAAGATTGCGGTCGGCTTCTAAGTCAACCGGGGTTCCTACCCTAAAACACTTCGGGCGGCTGCGGAAACGCAGCCGCCCTTTTTGTTTCCGATGCGGTGCTCTTGGTATGGGCCGTGCTTTTTCCGGTATGAACAAACTGCGGTAAATTCATACCGCGGGATGTCAGCAACCCCTGACCGACACCGTGATGACACCGATGCCCCGCTTCCGATCCGTCCTTGCCGGAGTGCTTGCCCTTTGTGGCGTAGCCCATGCTGAAACGTTGAAAATCGCTTACTCCGACTGGCCGGGCTGGATCGCTTGGGAGATCGGCATCCAGAAGGGCTGGTTCAAGGAAGCGGGCGTGGACGTGAAGTTCGAGTGGTTCGACTACGTGCCATCGATGGACGCCTACGTCGCTGGCAAGGTGGATGCCGTGTGCATGACCAATGGCGACGCGCTGGTGACCGGCGCGACCGGCAAGCCGTCGGTCGGCATTCTCATCAATGACTTCTCCAACGGCAACGACATGATCGTCGCCGCGCCCGGGATCGCCTCGATGAAGGATCTGAAGGGCAAGAAGGTGGGCATCGAGGAGGGCTTCGTGGAGCACCTGCTGCTGCTGACGGGCCTGGAGAAAAACGGCCTCAAGCCCGAGGACGTGACCATCGTCAACACGCCGACCAATGAGACGCCGCAGGTGCTGGCGTCAAAGGCGGTCGATGCGATCGGGGCGTGGCAGCCGAACTCCGGTCAGGCGCTCAAGGCTCTGCCCGGGTCGAAGCCGGTCTTTACCTCTGCCGATGCGCCCGGGATCATTTACGACCTGCTCTACGTCTCCGCCGAGAGCCTGGAGAAGAACAAGGACGACTGGGCCAAGGTGGTGAAGGTCTGGTACAAGATCGCCGACTACATCAAAGACGAGGACAATCTCGACGATGCCCTCAAGATTCTCTCCGCGCGCGTCAACCTGAAGCCCGAGGAGTACGAGCCGTTCTTCAAGGGGACCTACATCCTCACGCTCGATGAAGCGCTGAAGCGCTGGGAAAAGGCCGACGGGCTCGGATCGATCTATGGCTCCACGAAGAACGTGAACGCCTTCAATCTGAAGTACGAGGTCTACAAGGAGAGCCAGGACCCGGAGAAGTATCTCAATCCGTCCCTCACCAAGGCGCTGAAGAAGTAAGGCCGTGATCCCAGGCCGGCCGGTATTTTCCGGCCGGCTACTTCTCCGCTCATGGCGTCTTTTCTCAAAGGGTGGTTTGTCGTCCGCCGCGATCTCCCGCGTGGACGGCGGGCCTTTCTCGCCGCGCTGTCGTTCGTGCTGCCGCTCGCGCTGTGGTGCTTCGTTTCCTACGTCCCGTGGATCTGGCATCCGGACGTGAAGCTGGAGGTGGCTTCGACGACCGATCGCATCAGTGCGGTCTTCACCGCGGGGAACCGGCTGAGCAAGGGCTTCTTCCCGAGCTACGTGGAGGCGGTGCGTCTCGATAACGCGGAGGCGCTCAAGACGGCGCAGGCAAGTGAGCCGGTGCCCGGTGCCCAGCGTGCCAACCGCGTCTTGCTCCGGCAACTCGCCCCGGTCGCTGTCCGCAATGCCTGGCTCGCCGCCGGATCGGAGCAAGACGACACCGTGATCTATCATCTCTGGCGCGACCTTGCCACCGGGGCGAAGACCGCGACGAATCCGGCGCTCAGCCAGGAGAACCTCGCCATCGTCCAAGCCAACTGGTCCTCGCTCTCGGCGCTGTCCGCTGACTTCGACTCGAAGAAGCTGCCAGAGGTCCCTCTTCAAAAACTCGTTCCCCAAGGCATCCCATCGAACCCGGTCTATCTCCCTCCGCCGCATGAGGTGTGGGCCGCTGCGACGAAGGACTTCACCGCCAAGCCGCAGGGGGATGCTCCGTCGATGTTCGATCGCTACCGGCATTCGCTGAGCATCATCCTCTTCGGATTCTTCTGGTCCTGCGTGATCGGTGTCCCGATCGGAATTATGTGCGGCGTGTTCGATGTCTTCTCGAAGCTTTTCGAGCCTTTCGTTGATTTCTTTCGCTACATGCCGGCGCCCACCTTCAGCACCTTGCTGGTCGCCGTGCTGTCGGCGCATGATGCGCCGAAGGTCGCGCTGGTCTTCCTCGGCACGGTCTTCCAGATGATCCTCGTCGTTTCGAAAACGACGCGCTTGTTAGATCCGGCATTGCTGGAAGCGGCGCAGACGCTCGGTGCGAAGCCGCGCCAGCTCGTCATGAAGGTGGTGCTGCCCGGCATCCTGCCGAACCTCTACAATGACATGCGCATCCTGCTCGGCTGGGCTTGGACCTGGCTGGTCATTGCCGAACTGGTGGGCGTGAAAAGCGGGCTGACCGGCTTCCTCGACACCCAGGGCACCTTCCGCAACTTCGATCGCGTTTTCCCGATCATCATCCTGATCGGTGTCACCGGGTTCGTCACCGACCAAATCCTCGCGTTCTTCCACGGGGTCTTCTTCCCGTGGTCAGGCAAGTCCGGTCCGGTCTCCCGCGCGGTGGCCAATGCGGTTACCTGGCCGGTGCGCACGATCGTCGCCGGTGCTCGCTTTCGAAGCGCTTCGAAAACCCTTCCGTCCGCATGAGCCTGCCCGCGCCCGCACCTCCCGTCGTCGCCCGCTTCGAGCGGCTCAAGCAGCGCCCGGTCTCGCTGAGCGTCCGCGGACTTACCAAGCACTTCGAGTCGCCACGCGGCACCGTGACCGCGCTGAACAACGTCTCGTTCGATGTTCACAAGCGCGAGTTCATGAGCGTCATCGGGCCGTCCGGTTGCGGGAAATCAACGCTCGTTCGCATCCTCGCGGGGCTTGAAACCGCGAGCGATGGGGAGATCGTTGTGGAGGGAATCCCGGTTTCCGGGCCTTGTCCCGACCGAGGGATGGTCTTCCAAGGCTACACGCTCTTCCCGTGGCTGACGGTGAAGCGCAACGTGATGTTCGGCCCGATGATGGCCGGGCGCTCGGCCTTCACCGCGGAAAGCGAGGCCCGCGAGTGGATCGAGCTCGTCGGTCTCACGAAGTTCGAGAACGCGTATCCTCACCAGCTTTCCGGTGGGATGAAGCAGCGTGTGGCGATTGCGCGCGCCCTTGCGAACCAGCCGCGAGTGCTGTTCATGGATGAGCCCTTCGGTGCGCTCGACGCGCAGACGCGCTGCAACATGCAGTCCTACTTGTTAGAGATTTGGAAGAACGTCGATATCACGATTGTCTTCATCACCCACGACCTCGACGAGGCGGTTTTCCTGTCCGATCGCATCCTGGTGCTCGATGCCAATCCGGGCCGCGTCCGCGAGATCGTGGAAGTGCCGGTGCCGCGTCCGCGATCCTTCGACCAGATTGCCGATCCTGCCTTCCTCGCCACGCGGAAGCATATCGAACACCTGATCCATCCGCCCGGAGCCGAGGCGAAGGAGAGTTTCCCGGTGCTGAAGTTCAGCGCCCCTGATCCCGATGTCGTGTGAACGCCCGGCCTTCTAAAGTATGAATTTTTCGAAAGAACTTCACACGTGGCGCGGTGCGTGCATTTTCCCGCAGCATGGCGAAGGACGACAGCAGCGATGGCTTGCGGCGGGTGACCGTGTCGATGGGGGAGGATACTTTCCAGGCGCTCGATCGACTCGTGAACGAGCGCGGATTCGACAGTCGCTCGCAGGCGATCTCCGAGATGATTCATCAGCAGTCGGCCGAGCACCTCGGGAAAATCGGCACCGAGGTGATGGCCGGCACGCTGACGCTGATCTACGACGAGTCGAAGAGCTCTCTGCTGCGCGACCTTTCTCGTGTCTGCCGCAGCCACCTCAGCGAGGTCATTTCCTCCCAGCACATCCTTCTGGAAGACGACCACGTGCTGGAGGTGCTGCTCATGCAGGGGCCGGCGAGGACCTTGCGCGGCATCGCCAACGAACTGGTTACTTGCAAGGGCGTGAAGAGCGCGCATCTCACCCTCACGCCGCACCTGCTGCCGCCGCTTCACGCCGCCCGCAACGTCCGCTGATCTTCTTCCCATGAGCCTTTTGTTAGAAAAGACCCTCACCGGTGCGGGCATGTGGTCCGGCGTCGTATCCCGTGGCAAGCGCCTGCGCCTGACCGACCTCGAAGGCGGCGCGAATGTCGGCATGCTGCTCTACAACGCGCTTGAGCGCCACGAGCGCTACAACATGCCCGATACGCTGAAGGGCCAGCACATCTTCTTCCTCCGTGCGCCGTATTGCCTGCACTCCGACATGGGCCGGTTGCTTGCCTCGATCACGGCGGATACGGTTGGCTGGCACGATACGGTGTGCGGTCACTCCGACGCGAAGCGGGTCTTCAAGAAGTATGGTGCCTACGACTACCAGCATGGTCGCAACGATTGGTATCGCAACTCCCGCGACTGCTTTCTCATCGAACTCGCCAAGTGGGGGCTCGGCAAAAAGGACCTCGTCCCGAATCTCAACTGGTTCAGCAAGGTGGTGGCGGATGAGGCCGGCAAGCTGTCGTTTGTCTCCGGACATTCGAAAGCCGGTGCCACGGTCGAACTTCGTTTTGAGATCGACACGCTGGTGGTGCTCAATACTTGCCAGCATCCCTTCGATCCCGATCCCGTCTATCGGACGCATCCGGTGATGCTGGAGATTCTCACCGGTGAAGAGCCTGCTCCCGATGATGCCTCGTTCACCATCCGGCCGGAGAATCTCCGCGCCTGGGAGAACAATGAAACCTACCACGCCCTGCGCTTCTGAACGCCATGACCGAAAGCATCCTCGATCCGGCGACGGCTACCTATCGCCAGGTGATTCCTGCGGGCGACTGGTGGGTTCATGAGATCAAGCGTGGGCAGACGCTGCGCATCGTGGATCTCGAAGGCAATCAAGCTGCCGACACGCTTTTCTACAGCGCGGCCGATCCCACCGATCGCTACTCGGCTGATGGCACCATCCAGGCGCAGCAGGCGCTCTACCTGACCACTGGCACCAAGCTGATGAGCACGGAGGGGAATGTGTTGTTAGAAATCACCGCCGATACCTGCGGTCGCCACGACACGCTCGGCGGTGCCTGCTCACGCGAGAGCAATACGATGCGCTACGCCCACGACAAGGAGTGCATGCACGCCTGCCGCGACTCCTTCATCCGCGGCGCGCAGGAGTGGAAGGTCGAGCTCACGAAGCGCGACATCGCCTGCAACATCAACTTCTTCATGAACGTGCCGGTCAGCCCGGATGGTGGACTTACCTTCGCCGATGGCATTTCCGCTCCCGGCCGCTACGTCGAGATGAAAGCCGCGATGGATGTCGTGTGCCTGATTTCGAACTGCCCTCAGCTTAACAACCCTTGCAACGGTTGGAACCCGACGCCGGTGGAGGTGCTGGTGTTCTGATTGGAAGGACAGCCGAGAGATCCCCTCAGGCGGAATGAATTCCGCGCTCCCAGTTTCCCATGAACATCCTCATCGCCAATCGTGGCGAGATCGCTGCACGGGCGATCCGCACCATTCACAAGCTCGGACATCGAGCGGTAGCCGTGTATTCCGATCCAGATGCCGGTGCGCCGCATGTGGATCTTGCGGATGAAGCGCATCGCCTTGGTCCAGGGCCGGTGTTGGAGAGCTATCTTCTCAAGGATTCGCTGATCGCCATCGCGAAGGAGAGCGTTGCCGCTGCGGTTTTCCCGGGCTATGGGCTGCTCAGTGAGAATACCGACTTCGCACGCATGTGCGAAGACGCCGGTGTGAAGTGGCTTGGGCCGACGCCGGAGCAGATCATCGCTTTTGGTCTGAAGCATGAGGCCCGGCGCTTGGCTGGCGAAGCAGGAGTTCCGCTAGTGCCGGGAACGGATCTGTTAGCCAGTGCGGATGTCGCGGTCGCTGCCGCCGAGGAGATCGGCTACCCCGTGATGTTGAAAAGCACCGCCGGTGGTGGTGGCATCGGCATGAAGGTCTGCCGCGATGCGGATGAACTGGCTAGGGAGTTCGAGAGCGTGGTCCGCGTTAGCGAACGCAGCTTCGGTTCCGGCGGTGTTTTCATCGAGCGCTTCATCGAGCGCGGTCGTCATGTCGAGGTGCAGATCTTTGGTGACGGGCAGGGAAGGGTGCTGGCGCTTGGCGAACGCGACTGCTCGGTCCAACGGCGCAACCAGAAGGTCTTTGAAGAGACCCCCGCGCCGGATCTTTCCGATGAGGTGAGAAGCTCCCTCCATGCTGCCGCGGTGAAGCTTGGCGAAAGCGTGAGCTATCGCTCGGCCGGGACCGTGGAGTTCATCTATGATGCCGACCGCGGCGACTTCTTCTTCCTCGAGGTGAACACCCGTCTGCAGGTCGAGCACGGCGTGACGGAGCTCGTCACCGGCATCGACCTCGTCGAGTGGATGATCCGCCTCGCGCTCGACCCCGAGTGGGTGATGCCCGCTAGCGCTCCGGCACCGCAGGGGCACGCCGTCCAGGCACGCGTGTACGCGGAGGACCCGAATCACAACTTCCGCCCCAGTGCGGGATTGCTCACCGAGGCGTCCTTTCCTGAATGGACCCGATGCGACGGGTGGATCGTGGCGGGGACCGAGGTAAGTCCATTTTACGATCCGCTGCTGGCGAAGGTCATGGTTCACGGCAGGGATCGCGCTGATGCGGTGGCTTTGCTTTCCAAGGCGCTCGAAGAGACCCGGATCTCCGGTATCGAAACCAATCTCCGCTACCTGCGCCAAGTCGCGGGGTGGGAGCCCTACTTAGCCGGCGGGGTAGCGATGCGTGATATGGCGAGCTTCGACTACCGGCCGAACACCTTTGACGTGGTGTCCGCAGGTACGATGACCACCGTACAAGATTGGCCGGGGCGAACCGGACTGTGGGAGGTTGGCGTGCCGCCTTGCGGGCCTTTTGATTCGCTGTCCTTCCGGCTGGCGAATCGACTCGTTGGAAATGGGGAAGGTGTTCCTGGGTTGGAGATCACCATGGCAGGGCCGACGCTGCGCTTCAATGCGGCCACCACGGTGGCGATTGCGGGTGCGCTGGTGCTCGTGCTGAAGAATGGCGAGGCGATGGCGATGCATGCTGCCATCGAAGTCGTGCCCGGCGATACGTTGAAGATCGGGCGAATCGAGGGGCCGGGCATGCGGTGCTACCTTGCGGTTGCCGGTGGGATTGAATCGCCGGACTATCTTGGAAGTGCCTCAACGTTCACGCTTGGGAAGTTTGGCGGACCGTTCGGTCGGGCACTGTTGCCTGGGGATGTGCTGGGGATTGGGTGCGCCGATACCGTCGTCGAGGCAAGAGGGGGACGGGAGTGTCCCCCCTCCTTCAGCCACGACTGGACGATTGGGGTTCTCTACGGGCCGCATGGTGCTCCGGATTTTTTCCTCGATGAAGACATCGAGACCTTCTTCGCGACGGCGTGGGAGGTTCACTACAATTCCGCCCGCACCGGTGTCCGCTTGATCGGGCCCAAGCCGAAGTGGGCCCGCAAGGATGGGGGGGAGGCGGGCCTTCACCCGTCGAATCTCCACGACAATGCCTATGCGATCGGTGCTGTGGATTTCACCGGTGACATGCCCGTCATCCTGGGGCCCGACGGGCCGAGCCTTGGTGGCTTCGTTTGCCCGGTTGTGGTGATCGATGCCGAACTCTGGAAGCTCGGCCAACTCCGGCCCGGCGACAAGGTGCGCTTCATCCCGGTTGATGAATCATGGGCGGCCGAGCAGTCGAAGGCGGTGGACGCTTTCCTGTCAGGTGAAGCCTCCGCATTGCCGCTGCCATCTGCAATCTCGCATCTTCAATCCCCGATTTTGGAAAGCTTCGGCGAAGGCGACGATGCCGTGGTGGTGCGTCGCGCGGGCGATCGCTATTTTCTCGTCGAGTTTGGTCCGCACCATCTTGATCTGAAGCTGCGGTTCAAGGTCCACGTGGTCTATGAGTGGCTGAAGGAGCAGGGGATCGCCGGCATCATCGACCTCACGCCGGGAATTCGCTCGCTGCAGGTCCACTTCGACCCCGGCGTTGTTTCTCGTGACGAGCTGTGGGGAAAGATCCGTGAAGGGATTCTCGCTCTGCCGCCCTTGGAGCAAATCGAAGTGCCCGCCCGTATCGTCCACCTGCCGTTGAGCTGGGATGACCCGAGCACGCGCGAGGCGATCCAGCGCTACATGCAGAGCGTGCGGCCGGATGCCCCATGGTGCCCGAGCAATCTTGAGTTCATCCGTCGCATCAACGGACTCGATTCGATTGATGAGGTTTATCGGATCTTCTTCGATGCCTCCTACCTCGTAATGGGACTCGGGGACGTGTATCTCGGTGCGCCCGTTGCGACGCCGCTCGATCCGCGGCACCGGCTGGTCACCACGAAATACAATCCGGCGCGCACCTGGACGCCGGAGAATGCGGTGGGCATCGGCGGGGCTTACTTGTGCATTTATGGAATGGAGGGGCCGGGCGGCTATCAGTTCACCGGACGCACGATTCCGGTGTGGAACCGCTGGCGGAAGACGGACGATTTCCAAGAGCCGTGGCTGCTGCGCTTCTTCGATCAGCTCCGCTTCTATCCGGTCAGTGCGGAGGAATTGCTGCGCCTGCGCGAAGAGGTTCCGCGCGGCCGGCACAAGCTGGAGATCGTGGAGACGGTCTTCCGCTTCGCCGACTACGAGGCGTTTCTCGAAGCTCACGCCGGTGAGATCGAGAGCTTCCGGACCACCCAGCGTGCCGCATTCGAAGGCGAGCGCCGCCGATGGGAGGAGGCCGGGCTTTCCATGGATAGCCCCGCGGAGGAAACCGTGGAGGCAAGCGAGATCACGATTCCGGACGGCTGCTCCACGCTCGACAGCCCGGTGACAGGGAGCGTGTGGAAGATTCACGTTCAGGCAGGGGATCTGCTAACGGTGTCCGCTACGGCCATGATCTTGGAAGCGATGAAAATGGAAGTGCCGCTGGATGCCGATGAGCATCTGGAAGTGGTGGAGGTGCTGGTGGCGGAAGGGGCGAGCGTCCGGGCAGGACAGTCGCTCGTGGTGGTTCGAGCCAAAGGCTAACCGGTTAAACGCATGAAGATCGCCGAATTGAAGAAGCGGTATGCCGAAGGCTTGAAGCCGACGGAGTTGATTGAGGAACTTTGGGAGAAGATCGCCGCTTGGGATGATCCGGCGCTGTTCATCCACTTGCCCGAGAAGGACGAGTTGCTTGCGATGGCAGAGGCCGTCGAGTCGATGCCCGGGGATCTGCCGCTGTGGGGGATTCCTTTCGTCGTGAAGGACAACCTCGATGTGGAAGGGATGCCCACGACTGCGGCGTGTCCGGCTTTTTCCTACGTGCCAGCCGTGGACGCGGAAGTGGTGAATCGCCTCCGTGCCGCCGGAGCGATCCCGCTCGGCAAGGCGAACCTCGACCAATTCGCGACCGGCCTGGTGGGAACTCGTTCGCCCTATGGCACGCCACGCAATGCGATCGATGCGGAGTTTCTCCCCGGCGGATCGAGTTCGGGCAGTGCTTCGTCGGTGGCGGCGGGGCTGTGCTGTTTTTCGCTCGGCACCGATACGGCGGGCTCGGGGCGCGTGCCGGCTGCCTTTCAAGAGTTGATCGGGTGGAAGCCGACGAAGGGTCTGCTCAGCACCCGCGGTGTTGTTCCGGCGTGCCGCTCGCTCGATTGTGTGTCCGTCTTCGCCAACACGGTGGAAGACGTGTCGCTCATTGCTGGCGTGGTGGCGGGCTTTGATGAAGGCGATCCTTTCTCCCGCGAGATCGAGCCTGTGGGCAAGATCGGTCCAGCCTTCCGCTTCGGCGTGCCGCTGGAATTGGACTTCGCGGACGATCTGGACACGCCGGGTCTCTTTGCCGCGGCGGTCGAGCGCATGAAGGCCCTCGGTGGTGAGCCGGTGGGCATCGATCTGAAGCCCTTTGTCGAGGCCGCGAAGCTGCTCTATGAGGGACCGTGGGTGGCGGAGCGCTGGGCCGCGGTGGGCGGATTCGTGGAAGAGAATCCGGGCGAGATTTTTCCGGTGACCCGCAAGATCCTGGAGGCTTCGAAGGGCTGGGATGCTGCGGCGACTTTTCGTGCGCAGTATCGTATGGCGGAACTTGCACGCGTCGCGGCGAAGGTGTGGAAGGACATCGAGGTCCTGCTGCTGCCGACCACGCCGCGGATCTACACGGTGGCCGAGGTGCTGGACGAGCCGTTCCAGACGAATGCGACGCTCGGGAAGTACACGAATTTCATGAACCTGCTCGACCTGAGCGCGATCGCGGTGCCGGCCGGAAAGGCCCGGGGCGGAAGGGCGCGATGGGGCGTCACTTTTGCGGCTCCGGCGGGGTGGGATGGGGAGCTTTTGAAGCTGGCGGCGAGATTTGGCGGGGAGGCCGTCAACGAACTTCCGAAGCCCCAGCGCCCAGCCATCCCGGTCGTCGTCTGCGGCGCTCACTTGGAAGGGCTGGCGCTGCATTGGCAGCTCGCCGAGCGCGGGGCTACCCTGCGTTCGCGGACGAGAACCGCTCCGGTTTATCGCATGTATGCGATGCCGGCGGTGGGGAGCATCCCGCCGCGACCGGCGTTGATTCGCGACGAGGAGGAGGGGGGGGCGATCGAGGTGGAAGTCTGGGACCTTTCGCCCGCGGCCTTCGGAGATTTCGTCTCGAAGATCCCCGGCCCGTTGGGAATCGGAAAGGTCTTGATGGAAAATGGCGAGGATTTGCCCGGCTTCATCGCTGAGCCGCGCGCCGCGGACGGGGCGGAGGAGATCACGGGCTTCGGGGGCTGGAAGGCTTGGCTGGCAAGCAAATCCACGTAAGCCGGAGGTCTGCTGGATGCCGGGCTGGAGTGATTCCGGCCTTGCGCAGCGGGCGATCGGGCGGCAAGGGAGGGGGGTGGACCGCTGGTTTCTGATCGCCGCGACCGCCCTCGCTGCCGTGGGTGGGATCACCGGCATGTGGACGGTTCACCGGGGAACCCGCAGCCGCTGGACGGTTTTCTGGATGTGCCTGGCGTTTTTGGCCCAGCTCGGGTTCCTGTCCGTCCGCGGCGAGGCCCGGGGTGCGTGTCCTTTGGTGGGCTTTGGCGAAATCCTCGCCTTTCTCGCGTGGTCGCTGACGCTCTTCTACTTCGTGGTGGGGCCTCCTTACCGGCTGTCGCTGCTCGGTGTTTTCACGGCCCCGTTGGTGACGATCATTCAAATTTTGGCGCTGATGCCGGGCGTCTGGGATTCAAATCCCACGAGGGTGGGAGTGACTGACGGATGGCGCGAGACGCACGCGGCGATGTCCGTCCTTTCCTACGGCGCGCTGGCCCTCGCCGCGGTGGCGGGGGTGATGTTCCTGGTGCTCGACAAGCAGTTGAAAGACCACCACCTGCAATCCGGTCTATTCCGCAACCTGCCGCCTGTGCGCGAACTATTGAAATGTACGGTCCGCCTGCTGTGGATCGGGGTGGTGCTGCTGACCATCGGCGTCGTGGCGGGATTCATGATGCCGCGCAATGGGGGCACAGCCCACCTGCTCACGGCCACTGCGGTGTGGATCGGCTATGCGGCCTTGCTTTCGATCCGGCAGGTGAGGGGACTGACCGGTCGCCGGACGGCGACGGTCGCAGTGGTGCTCTTCGTCATCTCCCTTTCGGTATTTGCGCTCGTCTGATGGAACTCGTCTGCGTCGGTCTGAATCACCGCACCGCGCCCGTCGAGGTTCGCGAACGCTTCGCCGTGTCGGCGAGCAAGCTGGGCGACTCGGCGAAGGATCTGCTGACTCTTGATGGACTCGCGGAAAGCGTGGTGCTGTCCACCTGCAACCGTACCGAATTCTACCTCGCCGGGGAAAAGGCCGAGGAGGCGGCTGCCGAGCTGCGCCGCAAGCTCGAGCAATCCTATGGCAAGGATTCCGATCCGCATTGGTACGAATACCATCGTATTTCCGCGGCGCGGCATCTCTGCCGGGTGGTGAGCGGGCTCGACTCGATGGTGCTGGGCGAAACGGAGATCTTCGGCCAAACCAAGGAGGCCTACCGTCAGGCGCTTGAGTCCGGCGCGACCTCGGCCACGCTGAACAAGCTCTTCCAACGTGCATTCGCGGTGGGGAAAAAGGTCCGCACCGACACACGCATCCAGGAAGGTGCGACCTCCGTGGCGGGGGCGGCGGTGGAACTCGCGGAGAAGATTTTCGGCAAGCTGGCCGGCTGCCGCGTCATCGTCATCGGCGCGGGCGACATGAGCCGGCAGACCGCGCAGGCGCTGGTGTCCCGCGGCGCGAGTTCCGTATTCGTCACGAACCGTTCCTTCGACAAGGCCGAGCAACTGGCCACGGAGATGGGTGGCCGGGCCGTGCGTTTCGATGAATGGCAGGCGGTGCTCGCCGGTGTGGACGTGGTGATTTCCTCGACCAGCGCGCCGCATCCGGTGGTGCTGCCGCATCACATCGAGTCGGTGCGCCGGGTGCGGAAATTCCGGCCGCTGTTCCTGATCGACATCGCTGTGCCCCGCGACATTGATCCGGCCTGTGGCGAGATCGAGGAAGTTTACCTGTACGATATCGACACCCTTGAACAATTGGCCGATGAGGCCCGCGTCCGGCGCGAAAAACAGATCGTGGAGTGCGACCGGATCATCGACGAAGAACTCAGAAAGCTGAACCTGCCCGGCACGTGAGCGAAGAAGAATTCCAGAAGACCGTCATCGGAACCCGCGGGAGCGATCTCGCGCTTGTCCAAGCTGCCTCCGTCGAGCGGGCGTTGTCGCAGGCGTTTCCCGATCTGCGGATTGGTCGCCAGGTCATCCGCACCATGGGCGACCGCCGCACCGATGTGGCGCTGGCCGAGGTCGCGAAGGCTGAAGGCACCGATAAGGGAATCTTCACCAAGGAACTCGAGGAAGCGTTGCGCGCCGGTGAGATCGATATCGCCGTGCATTCGCTGAAGGACGTGCCGACCGTTATCGATGCCGAATTCGAGATCGCGGGCGTGCTTTCCCGCGCGCCGATCCGGGATGTGCTCATTACTCGTCAACCCGGCGGGCTCGATGTCTTGCCGGCGGGTTCGGTCGTCGGCACCAGTGCGGTGCGGCGTGCGCGCCAACTCCAGTGGTTGCGGCCGGATCTGAAGGTGATCGACCTGCGCGGCAATGTGCCGACCCGGCTGAGAAAGATCGCGGAGGGTGCCTATGATGCGATCCTTTTGGCAGAGGCCGGTCTTGTTAGATTGGGCCATCGCATGTCGCGGCCATCGATGGTCTTCGGCAGCGAACTTCATTTCACCCCGCTGGCGGAGGATCTGTTCTTTCCCGCGGCGGGGCAGGGGGCCATCGGGTTGGAAATCCGCAAGGGCGATCAAGCGGCGGCCGCTTTGGTCGCCGCCATCCTCGACTCGGAGACCTTCACCCGCGTCCGGGCCGAGCGAGAATTTCTGCGCCTGCTGGAAGGCGGTTGCAGCACCCCGGTCGGGGTTTTCACCTCGCTCGACCAAAGCGTCCTGAAGATGGACGCCCGCGTATTTCCTGATGAAGGCGGCACGCCTCGTGTCGCCAATGCTTCCGGCGGCGACCCAATGAAGGTCGCCCGCGAACTTTTCGACTCCCTCGCATGAGCACTCCCGGCATCTGTTATCTCGTCGGCGCCGGTCCCGGCGACCTCGGTCTCGTCACCCTGCGCGCCAAGGAGTGCGTGGAGATGGCCGACGTGCTCGTCTACGACGCCCTTAGTAGTCCGGAGATCCTCCGCTGGGCGAAGAAGGACTGCGAGAAGATCAACGTCGGGAAGCGCGCCAAGGACCACACGCTGTCGCAGGAGGGAATCAACGCGTTGATCGTCGAGAAGACCCAGGCGGGAAAGAAGGTGGTGCGCCTCAAGGGCGGCGATCCGATGATCTTCGGGCGCGGTGGTGAAGAAGCCGCGGAACTCGCGGCGGCGGGCGTGACCTTCGAGATCGTTCCCGGTATCAGCTCGACCATCGGCGGTCCCACCTATGCAGGCATCCCGGTGACGCACCGCGATCACTGCTCGCAGCTCACGATCTTCACCGGTCACGAGGATCCGACGAAGGGTGAGAGTTCGATCGACTACGGCCATCTTGCCAAGACGCCGGGCACCAAGGTTTTTGTGATGGGCGTGTCGCGGCTGCGCGAGATCAGCGCGGCTTTCATCGCTGGTGGTGCTGATGCTGCGACGCCGATTGCGCTGACCCGCTGGGCCACCACGGGTTCGCAGAAGACGATCACCGGCACGCTTGCCGACATCGCGGATACGGCGGAGAAGGAGAATTTCGGCTCGCCTGCCGTGGCCGTGATTGGCGGCGTGGTGAACGAGCGCGAGAAGATCAACTGGTTCGAGAAGCGCCCGCTGTTTGGCAAGCGCATCGTCGTCACCCGCACCCGCGAGCAGGCCGGTGGCCTGAGCCGCGAACTCGCCGGGCTCGGCGCCGACGTGATCGAACTGCCGACCATCCGCATCGAGCTACCCGATGACAAACGCGAGTTCGCCGAGATGGTGACCCACGCGCACGAATACGACTGGCTCATCTTCACCAGTCCGAATGGCGTGGAGCGGTTCTTCGAAGCCTTCTTCGCGACCTACGAGGACGCTCGCAGTTTGGGCAATCCCCGCATTGCCGTGATCGGGCCGGGCACGGCGCAGAAGGTCCGCGAATATCGCCTGGCCGTCGATTTGATGCCGGAAAAAAACTTCGTTGCCGAAGGCCTCGTCGAGGCTTTCACGAATGGCGACTCCGTCGAGAATCTGACCTTATTGTGGGTCCGCGGCTCCGAAGCCCGCGATGTGGTGTTCGAGGGTCTTACTGCGCTTGGTGCGATCGTCGATGAATGCGTGGCCTACAAGACCGTGCCCGAAACCGAGGATCCGACCGGCGCTGCCGCGCGCTTGAGCGAGGACGGCGCGGACCTGATCACCTTCACGTCGGCCTCGACCGTGGATAATTTCTTCAAGCTCGGTTTGCCGTGGCCGGAGGGCTGCGTTGCGGGCAGCATCGGCCCCGTCACTACCGAGGCGTTGAAGAAGCACGACATCAAGCCCGCCTTCGAAGCCAAGCCGAGCGACATCCCCGGCCTTGTCGCTGCGATCCGTTCCTGGGCTAACCCCTGACGCATCGGTCTCGACGCTCGGGGCGTCGGAAGTTAGACCCGCGGCATGACAACGGCGATCGGGATCATCGGAGGGAGCGGGCTTTACGAAATCGACGGCTTCGAGAAGGCGGAAGAGCGCGTGATCGCGACGCCTTTCGGCGAGCCGTCCGATGCGCTGGTCGGCGGGACGCTTGTCGGACGGGAAGTCTGGTTCCTGCCGCGCCATGGTCGCGGACACCGGTTGCTGCCGACGGAGATCAATCATCGGGCGAACCTGTGGGCGCTGCGGTCGGTCGGCGTGCGCCATTTGATCTGCGTGACGGCGGTGGGGAGCTTGAAGGAGGAGTATCACCCCCGCGACATCGTCTTGCCGGACCAGTATTTCGACCGGACCAGCCGGCGCGAGCATCACACTTTTTTCGGCGGCGGGATTGTCGGGCACGTCTCGTTTGCCCATCCGGTCAGTGCCGGGCTGCGCGCGATTCTCAAGGAATCGGCCGCTGCCGAGGGTGCGACGGTCCACGACGGCGGGACGTACGTGAATATGGATGGCCCGGCCTTCTCGACCCGGGCGGAGAGCGAGACGAACCGGAAACTGGGTTTTGACGTCATCGGGATGACCAATCTCCCCGAAGCCAAGCTGGCCCGGGAGGCGGAGATTGCCTTGGCGACGCTGGCGATGATCACCGACTACGATTGCTGGAAAATCGAGGAGGAACCGGTCACCGCCGAGGCCGTGATGGGGCACCTCCACGCCAATGTTTCCGCCGCCAAACGGATCATCACCCGGTCCATCCCGCAGATCCCGGCGGAGGCGGACTGGCCGGAGCACCGTTCGCTGGACGGGGCGATCATGACGCCGCGGTCGCTGTGGCCGGCCGAGCGTGTGGAAATGCTGCGGCCGATGCTTCAGCGTTTCTTGTGATCAACTTGTTGGAAATGCAGGCGTGACATCGGAAACGGGGACGGTATTTTTGGCCGAACCTCCCCCGCTTCCCGTCGCCCACTCCATGAGAAATCCCATCGAAACGTTCGGTTACAAGATCCTCACCGCTTCCTCCCAGGCTGCTTCTTCGGAAGATGGACTGCCGAAACTTTCCCGCCGCGGATTCATGGTGCTGAGCACGGCGCTGGGCAGCAGTTGTTCGATGGCGTCCTCGGCCAAGCCCGATGCGGCGGCCGCCGCGCCGGTGGACCCGGCTTCGGCCCCTACCAAGACGGCGCCGAATACCGCCTACCGCACCCCGCGCCCGCGCGGACCAGTGCCGCGGAATCCCGACATGAACCTGCCGTCCGGCGGGGGCTCGGGCGTGACTTATTCCCGCGTGGCGGTATCGCAACCGTACATCGCCCTTACTTTCGACGATGGCCCGCACCCGAAAAATACCCCGCGGCTGCTCGACATGCTGCGCGAGCGGAACGTCAAGGCGACCTTCTACGTGATCGGCCGCAACGTGGACCTCTATCCGAATGTGCTACGCCGCACCGTTTCGGAAGGCCACGAAATCGGCAACCACACCTACACTCACCCGATTCTCAGCAAGCTCGGCGACTCGGCCGTGCGCGAGGAGCTGACCAAGTGCCGTGATGCCGTGGCGCGCGCCGCCGGCGTGCAGCCGCGCACGATGCGCCCGCCGTATGGCGCGCTGCTCCAGCGCCAGCGCCAGTGGGTCCATGCCGAGCTGAGCTACCCGACCATCATGTGGTCGGTCGATCCGCTCGACTGGAAGCGCCCCGGCCCGTCCGTAGTCACCTCGCGGATCCTTTCCGGCACCACGCCGGGAGCGATCGTGCTGGCCCACGACCTCCATGCGGGAACGGTGGATGCCATGCCGGCGACCCTCGATGGCTTGCTCAACAAGGGATTCAAGTTCGTGACCGTCTCGCAGTTGCTCGCAATGGGTGCCCAGGCAGCTCCCGGCCAAGTGGCCGGACAGTAAACGCGGGCTCTAACGATGCCGGGCGAGCGCTACTTTGCGGTTCGGGACCGCCTTTCGGAACTGTTGGGCTGGATCGGTGACCTCACCGGTGAAGTCGCGCTCGAAGCCGAGCCCGAGCACCCGCAACCGGTGCTGACCCAGCCGGTCCTGATCGCGGCCATTGGCGAGATCAATGCCGGCAAGTCGTCGCTGCTGAATGCCTTGGTCGGCGAGGAACTCTGCCCCGCCGGTTCGCTGCCACTGACCTCCGAGGTCCGCCTCTACCGTCACGGCGAGAGCTCCGACAACCAGGTGCAGCCGCTGCTCTACGAATGCCGCCGGCCGCTCGATTACCTGAGGAACTTCGACCTGCTCGACACGCCGGGCACCAATGCGAAGTACGATGGTCATCGTGAAATCGCGGAGCCCTTTCTGGAGCATGCCGATCTGGTGCTGGTCGTTTTCACCGCGGAGAACCCGTGGACGGCCTCGACCTGGGACGCGGTTTCAAAGCTTTCGAGCGAGGCGCTTTCCCGCACCGCAGTCGTGGTGCAGCGGATCGACCTGAAGCAGAACCAGGACATCCCGATCATTCTCGGGCACATGCGCGAGCTGTCGCTCAAGCGCACGGGACTGGTGCTGCCGATCTTTCCGGTGGCCGCGCGGTTGGGGCTGGAAGTGAAGCAGTCGGCCACGCCTGATCCCAAGCAGTGGTCGGCCAGTCGGCTCTCCGACCTAGAGCACTTTATTTCCGAGCGCATCTGCGAGTCCTACGACCGCCGCCAGGTGCTTCATGATGCCTGGCATCATGCGGCACGGACCATCAGGCGGCTCGATCACAAGTTCGAAACGCAGCGCCGCGGGATGGACGATGACTCGTGGTTCCTGGCGGGCATCGAACGCGAGATGGAAGAGCAGCGCGATGCCGCACTGGAGGCCGCGCCCCATGCCCTCGCCGAGGTGATGGACCGCTATCGCTCGGAGGTGGATGCGGTGGTGCGTCTCTTGAAGCGGCGGCTCGGCTGGTGGCGATCGCTTTCGCGTTTGTTCACGGGCGATGCCTCGGCGGCGGAGATCGAGGCTTCGCTTGCCGCCCGAATGCAGGAGACGGCTACCGGTTTCGGCAGGGACGACGCCGGTCGCCTGGTGGACGCCTGTGCCGCGCATTGGGAAACGGTGCGCCCGCGAGTGGTCGAGCGCATGGGCTTCGAGCCGGGCCCCTGTGCGGTGGCAGGCGAAGTGCGGGAGAGTGTCATCGAGAAGTTCGTCGCGCGCTTGGATAAGGCTGTGCCGCGTGCTCTAACAGCGCTGCGGCTGCGTGGCGTGCTGGATCCGCAACTGCGCCGCCGGAATTCGTTACTCAAGGGTTTCGTCGGCATTGGCCTGAGCCTTACGCTTGCCGCCGGTGTCTGCGGCACGCTTGGCCAGCAGCATCTCGCGTTGATCCTGTTAGCCGCTGCCCTCGGCGTGTTCGTGCTGGCGGTGGTGAGTTCCTGGATCAGCCGGTTGCGTGTAGCTGCTGGTTATCGCGAGCGTTTGCTCGCGGGGGCAGCAGCCTTTGCCGAGGGACTGAAGGTCGACCACGGCGAGGCGATCCGCTTTCTGTTCCGCGATCACTCGCTGAGTCTGATTGAGGTCCGCCGTCAGCTCGCTGCGGAGAAGGCGGCGCTGCAGCCGCGAATGGAGCGTGCGAACTCGCTCTACATCGCGCTGAAGTCGATCGAGCTGGATTTGTGAGGGTGAAGGCTGATGCGGGCGGGGGATTTGTTCCGCCTGTGGGGCCCACTCGGGCGGAATGAATTCCGCGGTCCCAGTTAGGAGGCGCGCTTTTTCGCGACGACCGGGCGGTTTTCTTCTAACAGCCGCACGAAGTTACGTATTAAGAGCGAGGAGCCTTCGGTGCGCCAGACGGCCCACATCGTGAAGTCGAGGTTCGCGCGTGAGACCTCGAGGGGCACGGTGACGATGGCGTGGCTGTTCCGCAGGTCGAGGACCTCGGGGAGCATCGAGACGCCTTGGTCGGCGGCGATCATGTTCAACAAGGCGTCGAAGCCGGAGATCTGCCGCATCGGGCCCGGCGACACGCTCTCTTCATTGAAGATGCGGAGCATGTCGCGGCGGTGATTTGAGGCGGCTTCCGCGCCGACGCAGAGCATCGTTTCCTCCGCGAGTTCGTCCAAGGGGATGCGCTGCCGCTCCGCGAACGGGTGCAATTGCGAGACTGACACGCCGAAGTTCGAGCGGACCAGCGGCAGGCTGGAGAGGCCCGGCACTTGCTCGGCATCGCGACCGTAGGCGAAGCCGAGGTGGATCTCGCCAGTCCCCAGGGCCGCGAGCTGCTCGATCGGCGTCATTTCCACGAAGGAGACGTCTACGGCAGGGAATTGGGCTCCGAAGGCCTTGAGCGCTCCGGGCAAGAATCCCGAGGCCATCTGGCCGACGCTGCCGATGCGGAGCTCGCCGCGGCGGCCGTCCTGTGCCTCGCGGGCGAGTTCGACGGCGCGCTCGACGTCCGAAAGGATCGCACGGGCCTCGGCGAGAAAGACCGATCCGGCGTCGGTGAGCGACACGCTGACGGTGTCGCGTTCCAGCAATTTCACGCCGGTTTCCTCCTCCAAGTCCTTGATCTGCTTGCTGAGGGCCGGGCGCGTGACATTCAGGCGTTCTGCGGCGCGGCGGAAATTCAGGGCGTCCGCTACCGCCACAAAGTACCTGAGGTGCCTGAGCTCCATCCCGCGGGACTGGTAACCTCAGGTTACCAGCTTGGAAACTTCAAAGTCATTCCGCCCGGCCAAATCGCGTGTTTAGTAAGCGCACGTCTCAAACGGCCGTTTCACCAACCCTCCAAGCCTGCTATGCGCCCTGTCCTTTTTCTCTCGCTGACTTCCCTCTTGTTTCTTCCGTCCTGTGGGAAAAAGCAGGCTGCAGCCGCGCCGCAGATGCCGCCGGCGGCTGTGACTTTCGTGCCCGCAGCGACCGAAACCGTGAGCATCACCCGCGAGCTTCCGGGCCGCATCGATGCGGTCCGGGTGGCGGAAGTGCGCGCCCGTGTTCCCGGCATTCTCCTGGAGAAGACCTTCAAGGAAGGCGGAGATGTGAAGTCGGGAGACATTCTTTTCAAGATCGATCCCTTGCCGCTGGAGGCCGCGAAGGAGAATGCCGCGGCTGCCCTCGCGCGTTCGGAAGCAAATCTCTACCAAGCCGAAAGCCAGCTCGCCCGCTTCAAGTCGCTGGTGAGTTCGAATGCCATCAGCAAGCAGCAGTTCGACGACGCCGAGTCTGCCGTGAAGGTGGCGGTGGCCGAAGGGAAGGCCGCTGCCGCCGCGCTCAAAACCGCAGAGCTGAATCTGGGCTACGCCACGGTAACCGCCCCGATCTCGGGCCGGGTCGGCCGCGCTCAAGTGACGGAAGGCGCACTGGTGGGTGAAAACGAGGCAACCTTGATGGCGGTGATCCAACAACTGGATCCGATCTACTTTGACTTCACGCAATCGAGTGCCGACCTGCTCGCGCTGCAGCGGGCGATGAAGTCGGGCGAAGTTTCCCAAGTGGGGCCGGGGCAGACTGGGGCGAAGCTGTTGCTCGAAGACGGAACCGAGTATTCGCACCCGGGCAAGATTCTCTTCTCCGAAGCGGTGGTGGACCCGACCACGGGCATGGTCACGCTCCGTGCCGAGTTCCCGAACACCGACAAGATCCTGCTTCCGGGCATGTTTGCCCGCGTGCGCGTGGTGCAAGCCGTGAAGGAGAACGTCGTGACTGTACCGCAGCGCACCGTGACCCGTGTGCAGGGCGGCGGTGGCAGCGTGATGGTGATCGATGAATCGAACCACGCGCAGATCCGGATGATCGAGACGGACAATGCAGTGGGCGACAAGTGGGTCGTCACCTCCGGTCTCAAGGCCGGTGAGAAGGTCATTGTGGAAGGTCTGCTCAAGGCCCGCCCCGGTGCGCCGGTCGAGCCCGAGCCCTTCCAACCGGTCAAGGCGGCGTCCAGCCAGCCGGAAGCCCAGGTCAGCGAGAAGAGCTGATCCAGCCCAGTGCCTGAGCACGGCTCCGATCACGGTATCTCCCCGTCCATTCATCCAGTTTCCAGACGCATCCCGCAATGGCTCAATTCTTCATCGACCGCCCCGTATTTGCCTGGGTGGTGTCCATCCTGATCTCCCTGCTGGGGATCATCTCGATCACGCAGCTCCCGGTGGCGCAGTATCCGGCGGTTGCACCGCCGTCGATTTCCATCACGGCGAACTACGCCGGCGCCTCTGCGGAGACCCTGACCGACACCGTGACCTCGGTGATCGAGCAGAACCTCAACGGGATCGACAACCTGCTCTACATGACGTCCGCGAGCGATGCAAACGGCTCCGCGACGATCACTCTCTATTTCAAGCCCGGCACCGATCCCGATGTGGCGCAGGTGCAGGTGCAGAACAAGGTGCAGCTCGCCACGCCGAGCCTGCCCTCCACCGTGCAGCAGCAGGGTGTGGTGGTGGCGAAGGCGACGCGGAACTTCGCGATGTTCATCGCGCTGACCACGGACGATGGCAGCATGGATGCCATCGCGCTGGGCAACTACATGGCAGCCACGGTGCTCGACCCGCTGCGCCGCGTGCAGGGGGTGGGGGAGGTGGTGCAGTTCGGCACGCAATACGCGATGCGCGTGTGGCTCGATCCCGACAAGCTCCTGAGCTATAGCCTGACTCCCGGCGACGTGAATGCCGCGATCCAGGCGCAGAATACCCAGGTACCGGTCGGCCAGATCGGCCAGCTTCCCGCGGCACCGGGGCAGCAGCTCAATATCATCCTGCAAGGCCGCGCGACGCTGCGCGAGGCGGATGAGTTCAGGAACATCATTCTGCGCGTGAATACCGACGGCTCGCGCGTGTATCTGCGCGATGTGGCCCGTGTCGAACTGGGTGGCCAAGACTACTCGATCAAGGCGCGTATCGATGGCCGGCCGACCGCCGCGGCCGCCGTGAAGCTCTCTCCCACCGCGAACGCGCTGGACACCGCCGATGGCGTGAAGAAGGAGATCGAGCGGCTCGAGCAATTCTTCCCGCCGGGTGTGAAGGTGATCTATCCGCTGGATACCTCCACCTTCGTGAAGATCTCCGTGGAGGAAGTGATCAAGACCCTGGTGGAGGCGATCATCCTGGTGTTCCTCGTGATGTATCTGTTCCTGCAGAACTTCCGGGCCACCTTGATTCCCACGCTGGTGGTCCCGGTTGCCTTGTTAGGCACCTGCGGTTTGATGGCGGCCTTCGGCTTCTCGATCAACGTGCTGACGATGTTCGGCATGGTGCTGGCCATCGGTATCCTCGTGGACGACGCCATCGTGGTGGTGGAAAACGTGGAGCGTATCATGAGCGAGGAGGGCCTGCCGGCGAAGGAGGCCACTCGCAAGGCGATGGGCCAGATCACAGGAGCGCTGATCGGCATCACCGTGGTGCTAACGGCGGTATTCATCCCGATGGCCTTCTTCGGCGGCTCGGTGGGCACGATCTACCGGCAGTTCACCATGGCGATGGTGTCGTGCATGGTCTTCTCGGTGTTCCTGGCGATGTCGCTGACACCGGCGCTCTGCGGAACCCTGCTCAAGCAGGTGGATGCCGGTCACCATGTGGCCAAGCGCGGATTCTTCGGGTGGTTCAACCGCACCTTCGACGCGACCACGGACAAGTATCAAGGCGTGGTGAAGGGGATACTCCGGCATAGCTGGGCCGGCATGCTGGCCCTGGTGGTGGTCTGCTTCGGCGTGGTCCATCTCTATCAGAAGATGCCCGCCTCTTTCCTGCCGGAAGAGGATCAAGGTTACTTCCTGACCCTGGTGACCCTGCCTGACGGCGCCACCGATGAGCGCACCGGCGAGGCTCTTGAGAAGATGGAGGAGTACTTCGCCAAGCAGGAAGAGATCGAGCACTACTTCACCGTTGCCGGTTTCAGCTTCACGGGTAAGGCACAGAACTCCGGCCTCGCCTTCATCCGGCTGAAGCCGTGGGAGGACCGCGAGGGCGCGGAGCACCGCGTGCAAGAGATCATCAAGCGCGCCATCGGAGGCCTCGGCGGCATCAAGGACGCCTTTGTCTTCCCGATCAATCCGCCGGCCATTGCGGAACTCGGCACCTCGTCGGGCTTTGACTTCTGGTTGCAGGACAATGGTGGCGTGGGCCACGAGAAGCTGATGGCGGCCCGTGACCAGTTGCTGGGACTGGCCGGTGCGAATGCAGCCGATCCGAATGGCGTGCTCACCGGCGTGCGTCCGGAAGGCCTCAATGACGCGGCCCAGATCAAGATCGAGCTCGATCAGGACAAGGCCAGCGCGCTCGGCGTTTCCCTGGCGGACATCAATACCACGATGCAGACCGCCTTCGGCTCGGCCTACGTGAACAACTTCGTGAACGGTGCCCGCGTGCAGCGCGTGATCGTGCAGCTCGATGCACCCTTCCGCATGAGTCCGGAAGACCTCGGAAAGATCTGGCTGCGGAACAAGGAGGGTAAGATGGTGCCTCTCTCCTCCGTCACCAGGACCGAGTGGGCCTACGGCTCGCCGCAGCTCCAGCGCTACAACGGCGTGCCGGCGGTGAACATCAAGGGGGCAGCCAAGCCGGGCCGGAGCTCGGGTGAGGCGATGGCGGAGATGGAAAACCTGGCCAAGCAACTGCCGGAAGGCCTCGGCTTCGAATGGTCCGGCCAGTCGCTGGAGGAAAAAATCTCGGGCAACCAGGCACCCATGCTCTACGGCGTGTCGGTCCTGATCGTGTTCCTGTGCCTCGCCGCCCTCTACGAGAGCTGGTCGATCCCGGCAGCGGTGATCATGGTGGTGCCGCTCGGGATCATCGGCGCGCTGGCCGCCGTGTCCTTCCGCGATCTGCCAAACGACGTGTATTTCAAGGTCGGCCTGCTCACGACCGTGGGTCTCTCGACCAAGAACGCGATCCTGATCATTGAATTCGCCATCGATCTCGAAAAGGCGGGCAGGGGAATGATGGAATCCGTCCTGGAGGCGGTGAAACTCCGCCTGCGCCCGATTCTCATGACCTCGATGGCCTTCATCCTCGGCGTGGTCCCGCTGGTGATCAGCAGCGGTGCCGGTTCCGCCAGTCAGAATGCGATTGGCACCGGCGTGGCGGGCGGCATGATCTCCGGCACCGTCCTTGCGATCTTCCTCGTTCCGGTCTTTTATGTGGTCGTCCGCCGTCTAACAAAAAGTAAGGTAACCGCGACAAATCCGGAATCCAATCCGCCCGCCGAATCTCAACCCGGGGAACTCTCCCATGCGTAAGCCGCTATTTATCGTCCTGCCCGCGCTCATTGCTTCCTGCTCGATGGAGCCGGCGCTGGAAACCATCAACTCGCCCGTCTCGGAGAACTTCCCCGGCAACGAAGGCGGAGGCGTGTCCGCGGATATCGCGTGGCAGAAGTTCTTCACGGATCCGCGGCTCAAGCGCCTCGTTTCGATCGGCTTGGAGAACAACCGTGACCTGCGGTTGGCCATCCTGAATGTCGATCAGGCCCGCGCCCAGTACGGCATCTCTCGTAGCCAGCTCTTTCCGACGGTGGGTGTCTCCGCTTCCGGCTCACGGAATCGGACGCCGAGTGCCAACTCCCCGAGTGGCACGGCGATCGATACCAAGGCATACGATGTCTCGGTCGGTGTCACGGCATACGAACTCGACCTGTTCGGTCGCGTTCGCAGCCTTAACAACGCCGCTCTCCAGGAATACTTCGCCAGCGATGCGGCCCGAGTGGGGGCCCAGATCGCCCTGGTGTCGGAGATCGCCAACGCCTACTTCACCGAGCGTTCCGCCGTGGAGCAAATGGAGCTTTCCAAGCGCACGCTGGATGCAGTCAGCGAGACCTACAATCTGACCAAGATGCGTTTCGACGCGGGCGATGTCTCCGAACTAGACCTGCGCTCGGTGGACGTCCAGGTGCAGACCGCCAAGGCCAACCTCGCCGCCTTCCAACAGCGCCGCTCCGAGGCGATCAATGCGATCGCCTTCCTCATCGGCACCGGCATTCCGACGAATCTGCCGGGCGGTCGTGGCCTGGAAGGCGGGCTGGTCTCCGAAGTCCGCGCCGGGGTTTCGTCGCAGCTCCTGATCCGCCGGCCGGACATCCGGCAGGCAGAGCACCAGCTCCGCGCAGCCAATGCAAACATCGGTGCCGCGCGTGCCGCTTTCTTCCCGCGTGTCACCCTCACCGGCAGCCGCGGCACGGCCAGCGAAAGCCTGGGCGACCTGTTCCAGGGCGGTAGCTCCGCCTGGACCTTCGCGCCACAGATCAGCGTGCCGATCTTCGACGGCGGGTTCAACAAGTCCAACCTCGAGGTAGCTGAGGTTCGCAAGCAAATCGAGGTGGCCCGTTACGAGAGGACCATCCAGAATGCCTTCCGCGAGGTTGCCGACGGCCTCGCCGGCCGCACCGGTCTCAACGGCCAGATCGAGGCCTTCGAGGGCCTCGTCAGCGCCCAACAGAAACGCTTCGATCTTGCGGATGCCCGCTACAAGCAAGGCGTGGACAGTTACTTCGAAGTATTGGATGCCCAGCAAGATTTGTTCGATGCCCAACGTTCTTTGATTCAACTCCGCCTCGCCCGCGTGGTGAACGCCGTGGGCCTCTACAAGGCCCTGGGAGGCGGCTGGTAAACCCATCTAACTGAACCCGAGGCGGTCGCGACGATCCGCAGTCGGTGGTTCCGTGTAGTGCGTCGGCTCTTTCTGGGAGGGTTGAGCCGCTGCCTCCGGAGCCCTGACTGCGGATCCTCCCGGTCGCCTCTTTTTTGTAGGGCGTTTTCGGCCGTTGGGCGCACTGGGAGCGCGAATTTATTCCGCTTGGAGGGTAGGTTCGCCGGACCTGTCGGGCGGAATGAATTCCGCGCTCCCAGTGGGCTTAATGCCGCGGAGAGCGCTTTCTGCCCACGGTGACCGAGCCGGGCCGGAAGGAGGCAGTCCTTCCGCTACCTATCGGACTGCGGCTTCACTCATCTGTCTCTTCCTCCTCGTCTTCCTCCGACATCATCTTCTCGGCCATCTTCATGCTGGCGAGTTGCATCTCCTTGACCTGCTGGCGGTAGTCCTTGAAGGCCGCGAGTTGGGTGGGGTCGAGGATCGTGCCGGCTTCCTTCATGAGCGTCTGCTCCTGGGCATCCCAGTTCTGCTCGAAGTTCTTCACCAGTCCGCCATCGGCCATCTTGCTCCAGGCATCGGGGCCGGAGAAATCCGCGCCTTTTGAAGTGGTCCGCGCCTGATACATGGCATCGACCAGACGGCCCTCGACCTCGGGGGTCAGGGGAGCGTTCTTTGCGCCGAAGGTCGCACGGATGCCGTCGAGCTGCTGGCGCTCGGGCAGGCGGGCCTGATAGTCGGCGAAGCGCTTTGAGTCTTCCTCGCTGTTGAGGAAGGCCTTGATCGCCTCTTCATTGGTCTTCTTTCGCTCCTCGAGCTCCTTGGCCATTGCCACCCGTTCTTCCGGAGTGGCGCCCATCATCTTCATGCCGATCTCCTGTTGGTCGGCGATGCCTTGGCCCAGCAGGTTTTTGAAATAGGTCTGCTCTTCCTTGGAAAGTTCCAAGGTTTCCATGAAGTCCTCATACATCATCGCCACGGCGACCTTCACCCCTTGGTTCATCATCGCCTTGCCGGCGGGGTTGTCCCACATCTTGCGGACGGTCTTGCCCAGTCCACCGTCATCGTCGTCCGCGGTGTTTTCTGCGGCGGCGGCGGATTTCGCCGGCCGTTCGCCTGCTTTCGTGGGTGCGGCGGGGGTATCGCCGGCGGCGGCGAGGGATGAGGTTTCCTTTTGTGAGGAGCCCGGTTGAGTCTCGCTACTCGGGGCCTTCTCGCTCAACTGATGGCGGAGGTCGGAGATCCGGATTTCTTCAATGGCCACCGTGATAGCGACGGCGACGGCAACCAGACCGAGCGTGGGGAGAGGTTTCACGGCATCACGCTGGAGAAAAGCCAGCCATCGGGCTATTTGAAAATGGCGTCAGGTCTGTAGTGCGGTAAGATGATCGTCATGACGAGAAGCCGCTTCCTGCTCCATGCCTGCCTCTTCCTCGCAGGCGTGCCACTTCTGAATGCCGCCGAGCTGCCACCGGAGGAGAAGGCGAAGATCGAGGGGCTGATCTCGCATGTGGCGGGGCTGAAGGGCGCGACCTTCATCCGCAATGGCAAGGACTACGACGCCGCCTCGGCCGCGAAGTTCCTGAAGGGAAAGTGGGAGGCGCAGGGGAAGCAGATCCGTAGCGCGACCGAATTCATTGAGAAGATCGGCACCAAGTCATCGACCACCGGCAGGGCCTACCGAATCAAGTTGGCGGACGGAAAAGAGACCGACTGCGGGCCTTATTTGACGGGACTTTTGAAGAAGAAGTGACGCCGGGATTCTCATTGACGCGCTTGGCATGAAAGCGAATCTCCGGCATGAAAAAGTGGCTTTAGTGTTCGATTTTTGCTGCCCTTGCCGTCTCGGCGATGGCCGTGGTGGAGGTCCCGGCCTTTACGTCTTTCTCATCGCCCGAGCCTAACAAGGGAGCCGATCGTGGTCGTGACGGCGAGATCACCCGCTGGGAGGAAAAGACCAAGCTCCACTGGTATGGGCAGATTGCCGCGAAGGGTTCGCTCGATCTCTCGCTCAACCTCGCGGGCGAGCTGCCGGCGGGGGCGAGGCTGAAGCTCACGGTCTCGGCGCAGGATGGATCTTCGAAGGGCCGCGCGGTCGAAGGGAAGGCCACGGGAGAGCTGGTCGCCTTTGGAAAGGTCGAGGTCTCCGCGCCGGGCTACTACCGCTTTGAACTTGAAGGGAAGGGGGACAGGCTGCCGGCGCTTAAGGCACTCGTGCTCGATGGTCCGGCTTCCGAAGGAGCGCATTTCTCGATGGTCGAGCGCCGGAATGCCGCCTCGATCCATCTCGGCTATCCGGTGCCGGACGAGGCGAAGGAAGAGGTCGAGTGGTTCTACCTCGAAGTCACGCCGAAGACCGACCCGCTGTGGAGCTACTACATGGCGACCGGTTGGCATCGTGGATATTTCGGCATGCAGGTGAATGACCCGGGTGAGCGCCGCATCATCTTCTCGGTGTGGGACGCGGGCAACGAGGCCGTGAGCCGGGACAAGGTTCATGACGAGCACCAGGTGAAGCTGTTAGCCAAGGGTGACGGCGTGCATGCGGGCGGCTTCGGCAACGAGGGCACCGGAGGCCACAGCCATCTGGTCTATCCGTGGAAGCTCGGCGATACCGTGCACTTCCTGATGCGCGCGCAGGCGGAAGGCGACAAGACGACCTACACCGGTTGGTTCCGCAAATCGAAGGAGACCCAGTGGCACCTGGTTGCCTCATTCCAAGCTCCGAAGGACGGCAAGTTCCTGCACGGCCTCTACTCCTTCAACGAGAACTTCATTGGCAGCAATGGCGACGAGCGGCGGGTCTGTGAATTCGGCAACGGCTGGATCCGTACCAAGTCGGGCAAGTGGATCCCGCTGACGGAAGCCCGCTTCACCCACGATGGCCACGGCAAGTCCGAGCGTTTGGATCGCAGCGCCGGGACCATCGGGAAACGCTTCTATCTCGCGAACGGCGGCTTTGTCGAAGACACGAACAAGGGTGCGGTGACGAAGGCCTACGATGCCATGAAGATTCCAGCGGCCGAAGGCAAAGCTCCCACGGAAGCGGAGCTGGAGAAACTTCCGATGAAGTGAAGCAGCGCGAGCGTCGCGTTATTTCCGCTCGTTCCAGTAAACGACCAGGTTCTTCGTCGCGCGACCGGCGGCGATGATGTCCGGCTTCCCGTCGGCGTTCAGGTCGGCGACCTTGAAGTCCTCGCAGGCCATCGTGTTGTCGTCGATGGCTGCGTGGAGCTTCCAGGAGCTGCCGTCCTCGGAGGTCGGGACGTAGAGGCGGATGCCGACTTTCTTGTCGGCGTTCGGCTTGCGCCAGCCGGCGATAATCTGGTCGTAGCCGAGACCGAGGAAATCGGCTGCGGCGAGGGCGTGGCCTTCGGCGAGCGATTCATCAAGAAGCACGCGCTTCGCGGACCACAGGCCATCCTTGTTCTCGGGATTCACGACCACGGCATTGCCATGGAAGGGCTCGATGGTGGCGATCATGCGCTCGCCGTCCGGTAGCTTGCCGAGGTGGACTTCGCCGGCTCCTTTCTCCGTCATCCGGGTCGGCTTCCATGCATCCCCGGCCTCCTCTAACAAGTGCACGCCTTCCTTGCAGGCGACGAGCATGGCCTCGCCTGCAACGCCCGGCCACACGACGGGGTCGAAGTTGTGGGCGAGGTGGAATTGATCGTTGATGAGGAAGGTCGGCCACTCCTTGTCCTTCGCGGGCTGGTAGCCGAGGAAGCGGATGCCATCGCCTTCGGTGTTCACGTTGTTGCAGCCATGGAGCGGAAGCACGGCGAGGAAATGCTGGTCGTCCTTGTCCTTCACCCACTGCATGCGGTGGACCGTCGGCTCATGATGTTGTTTCCGTGATGCCCACTCTTTCGTGCGATCTTCCGGCGCGGTGAGGGTGAAGACGGCTCCGCTGTTTTTCGTGTCGCCAGGATTCCACTCCGCGCCAACGGCGACCTCGGCCTTCTTGTCGTGATCGATGTCGCAGGCGGCGACGCAGACATGGTCGAGCTTGGTCAGCGATCCGGTCATGCGGTGCTTGGTCCAGTCCGGGTTCTTGTACCAGACGGTCTCCTTGGCATCCACCAGCACGATGTCCTGCTTCCCGTCTCCATCGATGTCGGAAATCGAAAGGCCGTAGCCGATGCCCAGCTTCGCATCGAGCGATTGCGCGCGGAAGGCGGCAGGCGGTGCTTCGGGCAAGGCGTGGAGAGGGACGCACGCGAAAAGGAGCAGCAGACAGCAAGACCGGGCCATACCACCGGATACGGCACCAAGATGGATTTTTGATCGCCGGGTGTAACCTCTGGTGGAATTGTGCCGTACTCCCGGATGCCATGAAAACCCTCCTTCCGCTTCTCGCCTTCGCTGCGCTGTCGGTGCCCGCCGTTTTTGCCAAGGAGGAGGCGAAAAAGCCGGACCTCTTCGAAAGCGGCCTGCGGCAGGTGATGGAAGACCACCGCAAGGGCGATGACGAGGCGGTGGTCGAGAAGCTCCGCATCCTGCTCAAAATGATGGAGGAGAAAGGCGCGAAGAAAGTCGGTGACTTGCTGCCGGAGCAGATCGAGGCGTGGAAGGGTGAGTCGCTCAAGCAGGACGACCTCGCGGTGCTCGGCGGCGGCGTCTCGATGTCGCGGGTATATGCTTCGGGAAAGAAGCAGGTCACGGTGAAGGTGATCAAGGACTCGCCGCTGGTGAAGCAGTTGATCCCGCTGATCGGCAATGAAGAGCTGATGAAGCTGGCGAACCGCAAGACCTACAGCATTTCGGGAGAAACCGCGGCGATGGAGGGTGAGAAGAAACTCCAGTTGGTCGTGGACCAGCGGATCCTCGTCGAGTTGCTGGCCAATGGGGAGGCGGAGGAGAAGGATCTTGTGGCCTTGGCGCGGAAGCTGGATCTAAACGCGCTGGCGAAGATGAAGTAGGCTCACTGGGAGCGCGGAATTTATTCCAATGCCTTTAAGGACCTGTTAGATCGAGATGGGCGGATGATGCAGGTTGCACTGGTACTTTCCTAAGAGGCTGTCTGAAAAATCATCTCCCCGCGGATTTTAATCTGTACTAGTTAGGTCAGGTATTGGAGAAGCTCGGGAT